>NZ_RHJR01000036.1:0-1915 GCF_004212325.1 Escherichia sp. E13S3 | reverse complement strand
ACTGTCGACAATATAATCGGATTTTGGGCTGAAGGTATTTTCTTTACCTGCGCGCAGACTTCCGTTGCTAATATAAGTATTACCGGTATAGATATTCGAGCCGGATAATGTGGTTGTCCCGGAACCTACCTGGTTAACCTGGCCGTTCCCCTGGATAGGTGAGGCCAGCAGAAAATCGGTACTGGAGTGATTAAAGTTTACTATCGAAGAGGAAGAAGCATCTGCGGCTCCCAAATGAATAAATGGCGTATTAATCGAACCAGCAGGCTGTTCAGCCGCACCTTGCGCACCACCAATATTTAAAATGCCTGTGGCGCCAGGTGCGAGAGTAACCCAGATAAACGAATTGGCATTGATTGTTGCACCATTATTAACGGTAAGGATACCGGTAGTATTAAAAGCAACATCTGGACTGAATCCACCAAGATAAACATATTTAGCATTCAATGTTGAATTTTTACCATCAACCAGAACCTCGCCATAACTATCACGATTTTTTGATGCACTATTGCCTGGATAAGAATATCCAATAGCTACCTGAGCTGAGGTAGTGAGTGTACCGCCATTCGTAATACGTAAATTGCCAATTCCCTGATCGCCAACAAGAGCAATGTTAGAGGAAACCGATGAGTTTTCCCCATCAATAACCATCAACCCTTTGGCATCACCATAATACTCACCAATCCTTAGTTCCTGCAGGCCACTTATCTTACTGCCTTCTAACACATATACCGTGCCGGAACCTTCATTTGTACCCAAATACAAGTTGGATGTAGAACTATTAAACTGCCAGTTGGTATGGTTGGATAAAGTGAGGGTACCTTCAGAGTTATTACCTACGGTAGCACTGGCAGTAATAAATGAAAGATTATCAATAAGTAATGAGCCATTAGAGTCTTTACCTACAGTCAAAGAAGTAAAATTATCCCATCCGGGATCGTAACCTTCAGAGGCAATGATTTTTACCTCTTCGCCATTATTAATGATAACAACGCTATTTGCATCTGTGGGTGGGGTTACGGCCAGGGATATGGGTGTAAATAATATCGTTGAAATGGCTATGGACAGGGTTGATAAAGCATGTTTTCTTAACTTCATATCACTCACTTTCATCCTTAAAAATTAAATGGCGAGATGTTTCTTATTGCACTGTTTTTCTTCCTGAAGCCTTGTAAGGCGTAACCATGCAAGTTGCTAAATAAGAATATCTGTAATATTAGATGCAATAAATTTATTAAAGTGTTAGTTGTTCATTGCATTGATAGGTTTTAGTGGTTTGTACGTGGAGTTAATGCGGTTTTTTTATGTCGTTTAGAAAAAAGCACATCTAATAATCCTAAAGCTTATGTAAGTGAAATAAAAAAAGGTATGAAAATCACATTAATAGATGGTTGGTGGCTTTTTTGTTCAGAAAAATAATGCGGCTTATGTGAATTTCATATTGGATTTTAGCGGACGCAGGAATTTGGGATTTTTATGAAAATTAATTTAAGGAACACCAGCGATAATTGTCATGAGCGTTATTAAACAACAGGAGAGATGTGGCTATTGTTGAGAAAAATACAAATATATTCCCTTTTTCTGTAGATTTTTCCTAACAAAGGCCGTGGATCTAAAAAGAGAGCCACCTGTACGTGACAGGTGGCAAAGTGGCATTAAAAGAGATATTTCATGCCCAGCATTCCCTGGGTATCACTGTAACCGTTGTCGCCCAACTGCTGGGCGACGTTGCCCCACAGTTGCAGACGCGGAGTAATCTGACCTTCCACCCCCGCTTTTAACTCGCCAGTGTTACGCGCGCCGATGATCTCATCGCCGATGTGATCCATCTTCACGCTGTAATTGCGGGAGTTATAAACCCAGTTGGCTTCCACGAAAGGCTGGAAAGAACGCTCTTTATGATCATCAATAGCAT
>NZ_RHJR01000035.1:0-3445 GCF_004212325.1 Escherichia sp. E13S3 | reverse complement strand
TCTGTCTTGATCTGTCCGATGGCCAGACTGTGCATTGTTGAGAACGCACTAATGACATGAATCGCTCCCCTGCGGCGACTCTTGTCATAAGAATGCCGGAGTGTTTTTCCATCGATTGCAATAACGTCTTTATCATCTGAAGTATGGCAATCTCGCATCCAGTTAATAAAGCACTCGTGAAATTTTGAAGGACTGATACAGGATACAACTCTGGCGATGGTATCGTGAACAGGAATACCATTTTCAAAATCACCATATTGTTTTAAAAAATTGAGATGAGTTTCCCCAAAATCCTCTATATCTTCCCAACCTTCTGCACCAGAAATGACGGCACAAATAGTCAACAGTAGAATATCCGACAATTTATGTTCCACTTTCCTGGCTTGTCTGTAATCGGGGATAATAGAAATATGTTCCATCAATTTTTTAAGTTCCATTTTGTTCTCCTTAATTATGTAAGGAGTATTTGATCATGTATAAGCAATAAAAAACAGCTTTAGGTAATGAGGAATGTCTCAATTTTTAAACATAAAATGCGAATTATTTAGTACGGAAAGTGTACTTCTGATGATCTTTCCCTGTTCCCTGATCTCTTCCCGACCGAGCGGGGCGGTGCTGCAGGTGACCAGGCCATCTTCGTTATACCAGATTACGGTGTGCCTTCGGCACACGATGATCCTTCCCTGGAGATGCTACCGATTTAATATATTTGTTACATGTCCAATTATTTTAATCTCGGTGAACAGGAACTTTCGAATATGAAATTCCTTTAAATTTTTCTTTTTTCATTTTTTTTACTAATGAATCAGATAACATAAGATAAGATGAATATTCTGCACATCGTGCAATGCAAAAATCTTCCGGAGGCTCTTCAATAAAAAAAACCTGTTCAAACCCCATGATCGCTGTTGTTCCGGGAATATACTGGCAATGAGAGTGCTGCATATCAATTAACGGTAGTTTTGTGAGTGTATTCAAAAGATAAAAACCATCTTTGAGTCCATTGTTCGTGTGAAGGTCTATTTTATGAAACTCAACATTACCTTTGGCATGTGTTTCCAGGAAGTCCTTTAGTCGTTCATTAACTACGGGGATCAATGAACTATTTGGCAAGCAATCATATTTATTTATCATTTCATCGGGCATCGCGTAGATAATGACTGGATTGATATTCTCAACTCTTTCAATTGGTGTGCTATGAGAAAAAAGTAAGTAATCAAAAGATTCATACTGATATTCTCCAATATACTTATTGGCATATTGTTCTGGTATATCCCACATATACATATATTTTCTCCATTTTCATAGCAGTATAGACCATTCTCGTCTGTTTTTGTTTAAAGCTCGTGTGCCATCCTTTAAAGCAGCTCTTTCTTCAGCAACTATAGCGTCGAGTGCATTACTATACTCCTGTTGAGTCCATCCATGTTTTTTTCCGTATTCTAGTGCTTCGGTCATTTTGTTCGCCAGATTTCTACTCACTTTTCTTAGATGTCTACCTTTATGAATAGTACGTGTGGCATGAAGTTCACATTTTGTAGGTAAGAAAATCTTGTTTTTCATTTTTTGTAGGTCGTATGCCGCGGCCTTCAACAATGGATGGTTTTTGGTTAAGCTGTTTTTATCGCTGATAATATGATGTTCTTGGAATCCTTTTTGTTTGAGGAGTCGAGCGCGTTTACTGTCTAGCCCCCAAGGGTCAATCAATTCCAGCGAGTTACGAACATATCCATAAGGATTTATCCCCCCAAGTAATCCTATGGGATCTGAAGAGATATACTGCCCCGTCTCGCAATCATAGTACCGGAACCGGTTATAGTACAGGCCCGATTCCGTATCTTCATACTGCCCCGGAAAGCGTAACCGGCAGGTGGGCGCTCCTTCTTTATTGATGCCTTCCTCACGACCCCAGAGCTGCTGTTTGCCTTTCCAGACTATCAGCCCCTCCTCGGTCAGCAGCTCCTGCACACGGCCCACCGTATCTGTCACCGCATAGTGCAGTTGCCCCTTCTCATAACGTGCAAACGGCGTGAAATCTCCCGGCTCGTATATCCAGCGGATGGCGTTTTCGTCTTCCGGTTTGCCATCCACACCAACCGGAATTTCCTCCGTCAACTGGTCGCCGTTCCAGTGAAAATCCATACCGGGTTTATCGTGGCTGGTACAGCGCTTGCTGATACGCCTGCCGAACGGGTCGTATTTATATTCCCAGCGTTCTCCGTCCGGGGTTTCCAGTCCGGTTAACTGACTGCGCGCGTCCCATCTGTAACGCCACCGGAGAGGGCGGTAGCCACCTTTATCGACCAGCTTTTGTACCAGCCTGCCGTTGACATCGTATTTCCAGGTGACGTTATGGGCGTTCACCACCCGGACAAATTTCCCTTCTTCCGGTTTTCCTGTCTGCGGATTGATGCGGTGCGTTGAGTGCCGCCAGCCTTCATGCTCACTGGATATCACCCGGCCATGCCGGTTCTGCTGGTGTGTTTCGCTTTCAAGGACTTCATTCACACGGGTCTGTCGACGGGTGATGTTCAGGTTTTTATCGTAAGTGAACAGTTCCTCGCACAGTGGAAACTGGCCGGAGTCGCCCGTCCAGGTGGCGTGGCTTATCTGGTCGTTTGCCGTGATGGTGTTGAACATGGAGCCGCGCAGCGAGTCGGCAATTGCGGTGAGGTTATACGCGTTGTCGTAAAGCCATTCCCGTTCAAGGCTTTTATTCCGCTCATACGGCCCGGCCTGGTGGTCCCCGGCATTCTGCCTGGTCGGCATTCCTGTGGGAGTGTAAGCCAGCGTCTGGTAAAATCCGGCCCCGCTGCGTCGGGAGGTTTCCATGCCGCGCAGGTCATGCTCAAATGTCAGCGGGGCATGGTCCGCTATCTGCCAGGTGGTCAGACAGCCCATCTGGTTGCGGGTGAAACGCTCGGTGATGCCTGCGGTGGTGCGCTGTGAAACCGTATCCAGATTACTGTCGTAACTGTATTCAGTACGCCTGCCGTTGATTGTCTCAGCCACAACCCTGCTGGCACTGTCATATTCATACGTGACAGTGGCATCATCGTTTTTCGCCTCCACCAGACGGCACAGCGTGTCATAGCGGAAGGTGGTGGCGCTCAGAATACGGTCACTGTCCCCCTGTGTGACTTCCTCATCCGTCACCTGGTCGGTCACGTTGTAGCGTCGGTTCCGGTGGGTGCCGTCCGGGAAGGTGGTGCGGATACAGCGACCTGCCGCATCGTAGCTGTAGGTCAGCGTCCGTCCGGTGAAGTCGGTTTCCGCGATAAGCTGCCCGGCTTTATCATATTCCAGACGGTAGTGTTCACCTTCGGCGTTGATGATTTCGGTCAGGCGGGTGAGTTTATCGTAGCGGCATTCCAGCCGTTCGCCATCCGGGCGGATAACCGCCGTTAACAGGTCAAATGCGCCATATTCGTAGCGGGTGGTTTTG
>NZ_RHJR01000034.1:0-3579 GCF_004212325.1 Escherichia sp. E13S3 | reverse complement strand
CGAGGCTGCGACCGGTGATACCCGGACCAGCCATGCCCTGGTTAAACATAATTATCAGCGCCTGCTGGATAAAATTGATAGTGGAAGCGATCGTTACTCTCCGATGGAATACTGGAGAGCACTTCATAATCCCGATTATCGTGACATCATCCAGAAAACAATCGTAAAACATCCCAGTGACTGGTACTTCAAAAAAGGTGATGCTATCTGGCAACCTTTCCTCAACGCGCTGAAGAAAGACGCTCCGGAATGGAAGAAATATAGTGAGGATTTCCTGGATAAGATGGCCTGGATGCAGGATGTGTCCACTGAGAAATTAGGGCCTTCGTTGTGGCATATGCACCCAATAATGTTTTTGGGGATGATGAAGCTCAATAGCAAAATTAAATACATATATACTGATTATAAACTTACACTACATGAAATGTTGAAGAAGCAACTGACAGTGTTAAATATGCATGGAAATGACCCAATATCACCCGCGTCAAGAGAGCGTGTTGTGGGGGAATATATCAACCCACAAAAATATGAAGATAAAGAGGGGGAGAGTATATTTCAGTTCTTGGTGATCAAAGGCTACATGGGAGTTCCAGAGGAACAATTAAAGGCTTTTTTAAGTGGTAAAGGAACACTATCTGGCCAAGAGAAGACATTTATCGAAGCGGCTAAGAAATACGATATAAATGAATGTTATCTCGCTGCTCACGCGGTAGTTGAAACAGGAAACGGTAGCCCAAGAGGAATGGGAGGTGGACGAACGTTCAATTATAAAAATCAAGGCGAGAGGAAAGTATACAATATGTACGGGATTGGGGCCGTTGACAACAATGCCACATTGGGCGGACTCGGCACTGCTTACTATAAAGGATGGTTTACCCCTGAACTTGCCATTGATAGTGGTGCTCAATATATATCTGCAAATTTTGTTAACAGTGCAAAACATAAATTCCAAAACACTCTTTACAAGATGAAATGGAATCCTGAAGCCCCAGCAAGTCATGAATACGCATCTTCTGTCAACTGGGCAAATGAAATATCTAAAAACATCCGAAAAATTTGTGGTCATGACCTTTCAGTAATATCTTCTGATATAGTGTTTGATATCCCTAGATACAAGGAGTGATTGTGAAAACCTGCCTATCATTTTTGATTTTAACATGTTCAATGATCACCGGCGCACACGGAGTTTGCCTTGACAATATAGCATCTAAAAACATCTTAACAAATTCACCTCCAAAAGAAATGATTGTAAACACACAGAATCGTTTGTATTTCTATTCGGCTCCAGAAGAAGACTGCAAAATTAAAGATTTGTTTGTTGTGAATAGTGATCACTTGCTTACATATCATGAAAGTCAAAGCTTCACATATGTAAGCTACTTAAGTGACAAAAATAAAATAACAAGCGGGTGGATTCATTCAAATGGCGTGAGTACAGTAGCAACTAAAAATAACATAAAAGACGTTATAAGTATAAATGATTTTCTAGTAACCTATAAAATAAACTCTCCAATTTTATTAGGTTCCTCATCTAAACAATTTAATAGCTGGGCACAGAAAAACAACCTAGAATTGTCTGATCCATCATTGGCTGGAATTGATGAAAACAACTGGACAGTATCATTCGATGGAGGATATGTCGGACTTAACGAAGTTGATAAGTCCATAGAAGGTAGGATCGATAATGACAGCGAGACCTATTTAGCTATCTTTAACATATCTGGTGCGGGGTTCGAAACATATCGTGGCATCTCAATTGGTAGCAGTTGGAATGATATGTTAGATAAATATGGCAAAGGCAAGGCAATTGTTGACGGACAATCATGTTTGACTTACCCTTACTTTTGGATGAAACTAACTTTTTGCAAAAAAGACGATTCAGTTAGCATGATAGAAATGTCTGATGTCCCACCTAAATAATGATTCTGAAAAATAAGTCTGTATTTGGATGGTTTTGTGATGACTATCTTTATTTCGACAATGAACTGATTTTTGATGTTCCAGTTCATAAATGAAGACGATTGCAGATTTTATCAATACTTTGATTTGAAGCTAAGCTTCTGCCTTGACTCATCGAGTATTGTGCAGTCTATTTCGTTTGAAAACTACCCGACAAAACCATAGCAGTTATTGCTGATTCAGCATACATATATACGGATGATACATACTGGCTCAAGGTAGAGCCCATACTTGAAAGCGATAAAAGGACTTTCAATGAAGGAATCCCTAATTCTGAAGTGTATTTTCATAATCTCAATTTATTTATACTCAAGTATTGCATTTGCGAACGACGATTGTGAAAATTATGGAAGAAAATCTGAAATATCGCAAACTTACATTAATCCGGATAACAATTCATTTGAAGTGGCTTCCACAAAGCGGCTTTATTTCTTTAGTTCCCCGAATAAGGCTTGCAAGATAAATGATCTTTTCCTGGTGCCAGGAGACATTATAACCGGGCATACAGAATACAACGGCTATGTTTCTGCTTCTTATGCAAAAAATGAGTCATGGTCAGTCACCGGATGGCTTGACAAATCACAACTAAAACATCTCGACATAAAAAACAATCACCCTATAAAAAGTCATTGTGAATTAGTTTCTTATTTAGCTGCGACACAGGCTTTTAGCGGAGGGTTCAAGATACCAAGCAATGCATTCTCAACAGCGGCTAAGACAAAGGTTATGCTCTATAATGCACCTGACCGAATCTGCCCAAAAGAAAACATCTTTATTATTAAATGTGACAATGTATATGCACTCAAAAAATATGCAGATTTCATTTTGGTGCAGTATGTGACAACGTCGGGAAAAGATGTTTTCGGCTGGATTCCCCAATCAGAACTAAAAGAATTCAGTCCAACCATCACACTTCATAATAACACTCAAATTAATATCATTGACTTTATCGTCATAAAAAATAAGAAATGGATCGGGATTGGTTCTTTCTATGGCAATAAACTTTCTGGCATAGATGAAGACGAAACAGGTTCTTCTTATATAGGAGATTTTCCTAATGCTGTCGGTGGGTTATATAAATACACAATGCATATTTATAAAGATCTAAGTTTAGTTTCCTCAAATACTAATTATGATAAAAGACAATATACAATTGATGATAGCTATATAATCTCGGCAATTAACTTAGAAACCCCAGCGTATTCTACGTTACGCGGAATAAAAGTTGGCGACCCTGCTGATAACGTGTTTAAAGCCTATCCTGCGAATCAGGCACAAATAACGCCTGAAAAAATCAGTTACACGCTCGGTGATTTGTATCTGGATTTCACACTAAAAGCTAACAAAGTATCATCAATTAACATGGGGATACCTATCCCTGGAGAGGAATAAAATGCTTCAGATAATCAGAAAAGGCGATAAAACAACCCACGGAGGTTCAGTACTGACAGCCTCAGAAACGATGAAATTCGGTGGTATTGGTGTTGCCCGAAAAGGCGACAAAGTGTCATGCCCGGTTCTGGGACATGGCCTTACAATCATCGTAGAAGGCAATCCCCGGAAACGCTGACGCTTAACGGTGGCGGGTCTTACCTGAGGCTGAGTAAGAACGGGATTGAG
>NZ_RHJR01000033.1:0-14514 GCF_004212325.1 Escherichia sp. E13S3 | reverse complement strand
TTAATCACAGCGATGATCTGATGCTCAGTAAAACGGGCTTTACGCATAGCGATCTCCTTCGTTGGCAGATTGATTATGCCGGATGATCTCTAAATATGAATGGCACGATTATGCGGGATACTTACAATTACTATTTCGGCCCGACACCAGTGCCAGTAGGCTCTATTGCTCCTGAATGAACCCACCCACTAATAGGATCACCATTTTTTCTAAAAAACATAACAGATGAGAAGTTTTTATACTCGGCATAAACACTAACAACATCACCTTTAATTATAAAAACATCTTTAATTTTACAGTTTTCATCTGGGGCATTATAAAAATAAATTCTCGAACCACCAGTAACAACATAATTTGATTCTGATGTTACATTCAAACTTTGGTATCGCTCTGCCGATGAATTTATTTCAACGCATCCTCCCCATGATAAAAATGAGACTAAAAATAAAAAAAATATCGCCCACCTCATAACAATCCCTCTTTATTCATAATACCAATTAGTTTGTTGGCATAGTTGGGGTCTGTAGCATAACCAGCATCCTGTAACCCTTTAGCCCAATCGCATGGTTCTGTGTAATCAAAAAGAAAATGATAGCGTTTATTTTTCACAAAAAAATCAGAGCGGGCAGATATACTTTCCTCATAAGAATCATATTTCATAAACTTATCTACAACAGTTTTTTTCACGCCATTGATAAACTCATGGGTATTAACCCACACAAAGTTTGGACTCCCATGAGCTTTAATGCCAAATAAATTATTGCTATATTCCCCTGTGTAAACATCGACAGGAACAGACTTTCCATATCCAGTTTCTAATATAGCTTGCGCGGTTGTTATTGACGCTGGCACATGAGAAAAGGCTTCATTTTTTTTTGCTTCTCTAAAAACAAAATCAACAAACTCTTTACCAACTATTTTTTTATTTATAATTTCTCTGCTAATTGCATCCAAGAAAACCAGCGGATGCATATGCCACGGATTATCCACCATTCCGGCCACACGGTACATCCAACGGAGATCTGTCAAAAATTTCATACTGTAGGTGTACCACTCCGGGGCGTCTCTTTTCAGTTGTGGCGTAAAAAATGCTTTCCACACCGGAGACTCCGACGAGTAATACCACTCACTGGGGTGTTTCACGCACAGACGATACAGATGCGCACGCATTGACGGGTTCTGCACCGCGCGCCGGTACTGTTCCGGGTTATACCGGGGAGATTTTGCATCATCAATCTGGTTCAGCAGTTGCCGGTAGTTGAATGCTTCCAGTGGGCTGTAAAGCTTATCATCATCATCCGCCACGCTGAAAAAACGCTCAAAAATCGTCCTCACCAGCCCCTTCGGCTGCCTCTCTCCGTCGAGATGGTCAAAGCTCACAGGGCTGTCCTCCGTGGCCTCAAAACCCCGACCAGCCAGATCATACCGGGACAACAGCTGCACATCCGATTCCGCCAGCAGCCCGCGCGACGCCCCGCCCGGCCAGTAGCGTTTACCCTCTTTGTCCGTCACCGCCTGACCTGACAGCGCCATCACCGTTTCGCTCTGCGTGGTTATCCGGCCCTTCTGGATTTCCCCGCCGGTGACTTTCAGGTACACCGGTATGCCCTTCGGGCAGCGGGCAAAGGCGGGCGTGTCGCGCCCCACACCTTCCTGGTTGCTCAGGAAGCGCGGCAGGTCGTCCGGGGTCAGACATTCGATATGCACCTGATAGCGCTTTTCATGCCCGTCCTCTGTGGGAACCTGAAAATACCCCAGATGCCCCACCGGGTCCCCGGCCTTAACCGGATAGGGGTCAGGACACACCACCGTATCAAACTGCACAGTTTCGCGTGACGGCGGCAGAAACGGCGACCACCACGCCGGGCGGGCGGCGCTGTCGGGTGCCGGAACCAGATTCCCTTTGTCGCATACTGTCCATACCCGGTCCCCGGCTTTAAGGCTCATCCTGCCCGTAACCGGCTCCGCCAGCGTAACGTACGCATACTGCCGCCCGTTGCTCCCTGTCATGGTGTCAGCACTTACCGCTTTATCCCATATCACACGTGTACCGGGTGGCAACTCTGCCACCACCACCTGCCGGGATACGTCCATATACGCATTCAGATGCTGTCCGTCTGCTACCTTAAACGCCGTGCTGTCCTGCTCCGGGTAGGCCAGCCACGGCGCGAGATGCATATACAGCGTGTAAAAGGTCAGTCCGCTTTCTGCCGTTTCCCCGGGCTGAACACAGTGCCTGACCAGCACAAAAGACCCGGAGTAGCGTAAATCCCCCCAGTACCACGGCACGCTGAGGTAATCCCGGTTAATCCGGTACGCCACCACCTCACCGTCCGCCATGCAGCGCACGGCCTGCTCCCCCTTAAACGGCACAGGGAAATCCACGGACTCATTTACCGCCTGCCCGCTGAGCGCACACCACGGCGTGGTGGTGTCCGTGATATGAATACCGCCGTGCCACATGCCGCTACGCCCGATAAGCCAGTGCCCGGTGGCTTCCCCCTCAAGATGCGCCAGCATCTCTTCCAGGTTACTGAACTCCCCGCCCCGGTTATTCTTCGGCACCGGCCAGCAGATGGCCGGGAGCTGCGGGCCGTTTTCCGGCTTAGACATAACAAATCCTTCTGTTTTACATGGTTAAATAACCGCCATCATACACCGGATGAATCTTCACCAGCATTTCCTCATATGTCACAGAATGTTACGTTAGACTGCACAGACAGGAGGTTTCCATGAAACGCAGAAAACTGACTCCGACTGAAGAAAAGCGTCTTGCCGATGCATTTGTAGCAACAGCCATTGCGATGGGTCTGAAAGGCAACCCAAAATTGCCCCAGGAAATCAAACGACGGGTACGGGTGCAGGTACTCATCGACATTGAAAACGAACGGAAAGCACAGGCGGCACAGTCTGCTCGCAGACAGGAATTTGAAGCAGGAGAAAATACCTTCACCTGGCAGCCTCAGCGCCGCCGGTAACGATGGCGATTTACCATAATCCCTTAATTGTACGCACCGCAGAAACGCGCTCAGGGCGATTTCAGCGCGAAACCGGTAAAAACCACAGCTTACCCGGCGAAAACGCGCCCTAAACGCGCTCAGCGCGTTTAGGGGCCATGAATGGCTATGCAGTACAGTGCATGGCCTCCTGTCTGGCATAAAACAGCCGGTGAAACGGAGATTTTTCCCGGTTTTCTCCTCCGGCTTTGCGGGAACAATGACGTCAGCCAGCCCTGGCTCAGGGCCATCAGGAAAGCGGTGAACGGACACGCAATTTATTGCGGGAACGTGAGGCGCTGGCAGGGTGTCGGGGCGGCGAGCCCTGACGAGGGCCACGGGTGTCCGGTTTTGCGCATGCGCAAAATTCCGGGGTGGGTTTCAAAGGGGAACCCTTTGGCACGCGACTGTATACAGTCGGTAACGTGCCCCGGGTTTCCGCGATCTCCCGGATACGCAGGGTTATCGCCCGATCGTCACGCCGGCTCTGCCAGTGGTAGACAGTTCTGCTCTGCATCAGCAACCCGCATCCCCGGCGGACACTGATGCGGTATGCTTCCTGCAGGAAATGCACCGCCTGGCGCTTCTGAGCCGGCCTCAGAACTTTTGTTTCAGTACCTCCTGCAACATCTCCTTATCCAGACTCAGATCGGCCACCAGTTTCTTCAGCCGCTGATTTTCATCCTACAGTTGCCGCAGACGCCGCAGTTCCGTCACGCCCAGACCGGCAAATTTCTTCTTCCAGTTGTAAAAGGTGGCCTCAGAAATACCCATCTTTCTGCAGACTTCCCCGACGCGGGTGCCGGTTTCGGCCTGTTTCAGCGCAAACGCAATCTGTTCTTCGGTATAACGGGTCTTTTTCATGGTAATAAGCCTCTCTGTTAGCAGGAAGAAAGACCGGAGACTTCAGTTTAGACTGGTACTGTTTTCAGGGAGGAGATCAACGCCAAGTCGTAACGCCCGCGCCTTAACTTCAGAGGTAAACCAAGAGTTGGTAACTAAAATTTTATAGGTAACATTTGCCAGCGTGGCGCCGGTAACTAGTTGATTAAGAGCCTTCACATCTACTGTCGTACCCAGTTGGCGCTGTTTCACCTCAATAGCAAACTTTCGCCTCCCTTTCCAGGCGAAAATATCGACCCCACCATCACCGTGTTTGGATTCTTTGCCTGTTTGGGTAATTTCGGCATCGGTCCATCCCGATGCGACAAACAAATCGCGAACGAAAATTTCAAAGTCCGCAGAGGAAAGTTTATCGATGTCTTTAAATTCTGCGATTAAAGGTTTGTACTGCGGAATTACAGAAACCGTCATAACACCATTATCCTCCATAAAAAAACCTTATTAACTTCATAGCCACATGCACCCGCGAGATGTTGTGGCGACTTGCCGGAGTGATGCCAGGCTTCCTGCCCAAACAACGTTCAACAATGTAAACAGGAAATAGAGATTTCTCTCGAACTTGGTTAAGGGATACTGATAAAGCTGATGTGTGCAATCGAAACAAAGGGTAGCCTCCACTAGGAAGCCTTCGCGATCGCTGACAGTGGTACCGATGGTGGATGTGGGGAAAAATATCAATTACTAACATCACGGTGTACTAATCAATAGGCGGCAGGTCAAGTCTATGCTAGCTCAACCTACACTTTATTCAATAGATCAATCCGATAACCATTCAATATCATAAGGTGTTCGTTTTGAAAATGTGATGTGGGATGGTTTAATGAACTGGAACTACCTGTCAGCTAAAGCTAGCTACATATCGTTGGTTCATGAAGTGAATTATTGGTGAGTGATAAAACATACTTAAAAAACAACACAATAAATACATTTTATTCATGAACCAAGTTTGCACTCAACATAAGTTAAATGACGAATTGGATTGGATAAGCAACGTCTTACACCCACGTCTCGCCTCGTAGAGTCAGCAAATTACTACCCTATTGTCGGAATCTTGATTCCCCAGAATGCTGGAGCTCTCTTTCGATTTTTTAACCACCTCGCCAAGTGGACAGTGGCTACAGCTGATGGATATCCCCCAGCCTGTACGGCTGGGGATCGCCTGGAGGGTAACTAGATATTCTTATGGAAGAAAACGTCTAACTTTTGCGTCGCCTGGTCAACGTATTCAGGCACCCAATATGTCTCAATGTGGGTAGCACCATCGATCAGGAAGAGTTCTTTGTCCTTCGTACCGGTAGCTTTAGCGAACGCATCTTTAGTCATATAGAGCGTATCCGCTTTTGAACCGGCAATCATTAGCAGTGGTTTATTGATCAGGTTGATATGGTCCGTCACGTCAAAGTTCATCAAGTCTAACAGACTGCTTGTGGTGTATTTAAACGTTGAGTTTGGATGCGCGTGGGTTTTCCAGTAGTACTCGTAGCCCTGGCGATATAACGCAAAAGGTAATTTAGCGATCTGTTCATCAGTCAGGTTGGCATCACCGGAGTAAAGCACTTCGCCACCGGCTACTTCCTGAGCTCGTGCATCAGAAGCCTGCTGAAGACGTTGCTGAATAGTATCCAGCTGTGAATCCTGCATACCATTGCGCCGTACAAGTCCTGAATTAAACATGCTAATGGTTGCAATCGATTTGAATCGTTTGTCCGTCTCGGCGGCAGCAAGTGAATACCCTCCTCCCCCGCAAATCCCCAACAAACCAATACGGGTGCTATCAACACCGGGATACTGGCTGATAAAATCAGCCATGCCGTGGATATCTTCAATACGATTCGCAGGTTTGTCTACGTTACGTGGCAGCCCTCCGCTGGCCCCTGATAAGCAGCATCGGCGGCGATGGTAATATATCCGTGTTCAGCCAGGCGTTGGGCATATAATCCGGCGACCTGCTCTTTTACGCCACCATTAGGGTGAGCCACCACTATTGCCGGATATTAGCACAATTACTGTGCGCTTAAGCGAAAAGGATAATCAGGCCTGTGTTGAAGTTTCCAATCCAGGCAATCCGATAGCACCAGAACACTTACATCGGCTTTTTGAGCGGTTTTATCGCATCGACACATCACGAGCAAGGAGTGATGCCCATCATGGGTTGGGCCTGTCGATCGTGCGTGCCGTCGCCATTATGCACCAGGGTGATGTCTTTGCCCGTAGTGAAGGCGGCATCAATACATTTGGCCTCACTTTTGCGCTGAAAGCGGATAAAACGGTGAGCAATGCGCCTTCAGGCACTGAGTCTGGAGCAACGTTAGCTGACAAAATTGTCAGCGAGGCGTCAGCCTGACGACATGTCCGTCTGAATAGAATCATTGTCTCCCCTCCTGTCACCGTAGATAAGGACGCGTTGTATGATCAGACAGTTACATTATCTTGGGCTACTACTGCCTCTCTTCACAACTTCATCATGGGCTGCGGAGCAAAATTCCACTGTCCATATCGCCCCCGCCGGAAGCCAGACTGTGGTGTATGGCTCGGCGGAGAATTTTACCGGTCGTGTCCGGGTTGATCCGCTGTTCAATGTTGACAACGACATCCGTGTTTCCGCGGCTTATGTCACCTTTGAACCTGGTGCCCGCTCCGCCTGGCATACGCATCCAGCAGGTCAGCGACTGATTGTGACCTCTGGTGTTGGACTCACCCAACAAGAAGGCAAGCCGGTACAGGCGATCCGTGCTAGCGATGTTGTCTCTTGTCCGGCGGACGTTAAACACTGGCATGGGGCGGCCCCCGGTAGTGCGATGACACATCTGGCAATAACCGGCGTGGTGGATGGCAAAAGCGTTAACTGGAAGGAGTTAGTGACAGATGAACAATACCACGCCCATTAAGATATTAACGGCAGCGGTACTGCTAACCTTTGGTTTTGCGCTTACCGCAAATGCTGCGCTCATCAATAAAGGAGTCACCGAAATGAATCATGAATATACGGTTTCAGATACGCTGTCAGCTCGCCAGCAGGCCATTCCGTTGATAGCCGCATCAATGGCCAGCAGCCAGATGGATAAGCTGAATGCAGCGCTTAATCAAGGACTTGATGCAGGACTCACGATAAACGAAGCTAAAGAAATTCTCATCCAGCTCTATGCCTATACGGGATTCCCCCGCAGCCTGAATGCACTGAATGAGCTGATGAAAGTCGTCGAAACACGTAAACAACGTGGCATCGAAGACATTGAAGGTAAAGCGCCGATCGCCCCGATTCCCGTCGGGGATGAGCTTCGCCGTGTCGGTACCGCAAACCAGACGAAAATCTCAGGCGCGCCTGTTCAGGGGCCACTGTTTGATTTTGCGCCAACAATAAATCAATTCCTGCAAACACATCTGTTCGGCGATATTTTCGCTCGCGATAACCTCGACTGGCAAAGCCGTGAACTGGCAACAGTTGGCGCATTAGCCGCTACGCCAGGCGTTGAAGCCCAGTTACTGTCACACACGCGAGCAAGTCTGCGAGTCGGTCTGACGGCAGCGCAGTTACGACAGTTAGCACAGGTTCTGCGTGAACATGGCGACAATGATGCAGCCACAAGAGCTGAAGAGGCACTGCAAAAAGCGTTTGAGAACAAATAGAGACGGTCGTCATGCAGACTCTCCCCTTGGTCAGTGCACATACGTGATTCATCCTCTGCATTTATGAATCCGCCAAATAAAGGCAATCAAGGGGACGAAATAATTAACGCTGGCAACTCAGATATGATTAAACGGCAACCATAACAGAGGATGTAATTTTGAAAACGGTCTTAAAAATGCTGGCCATCTGCATGATGGCAGGAGGCCTGGGGGCGCAGTCTGTATACGCCGAACCATTGGTTATTCAGGAGCAAGGCAGTTTTTCTGCCGGAGGCACCATCATCACCGCCCCGGGAACATTTGACGCGAAAAAGCCGCTGGACTCTGCAGGTCAAACTTATCATGGCGATCATGCGTCGGTGTTCTATCAAATACCGGAGAATCCGCATAAATATCCCATAGTTATGCTGCATGGCGCGGGCCAGTCTTCTCGTACCTGGGAAAGTACGCCGGATGGTCGTGAAGGGTTCCAGAACATATTCCTGCGCCGCGGATTCTCCACGTATATTGTCGATCAGCCGCGCCGGGGTGATGCCGGACGTACCACTGTAGAAGGTACGGTTACACCAAAACCTGATGAGCAGATGTGGTTTAACCAGTTCCGTGTTGGCGTGTGGCCAGAGTATTTTAAAGGCGTCCAGTTTTCCCACGACAAAGAGGCACTAAATCAGTATTTCCGCCAGATGACTCCGAATACAGGGCCATTTGATGTCAATGTCATCTCTGATGCGATGTCTGCCGTAGTGGATAAATCAGGCCCGGCAATCCTCTTTACTCACTCTCAGGGTGGTGGACCAGGCTGGTATACCGCGATGAAAAACAACAAGGTCAAAGCCATTGTCGCCTTCGAGCCAGGCAGCGGTTTTGTGTTCCCGGAAAAAGAGCTCCCTGCCCCTATGCCAAGTGCGTTCGACACGCTGAAGGGTGAACCCGTGCCAATGGAACAGTTTATGGCGCTGACTAAAATCCCGATTTTGATTATTTACGGCGATAACATACCGGATAAACCTGTAGCCATGCCTGCACAGGACAGCTGGCGAGTACGGCTGGCAATGGCGCGTAAGTGGCGTGATGTGGTTAACAAGCATGGTGGGGATGTGACGGTGACGCATCTGCCTGAAGTAGGGATAAAAGGTAATACCCACTTCCCGTTCTCTGACCTGAATAATGTGCAGATCGCTGATTTGGTGAGTCGGTTTTTGAAAGAGAAAAATCTGCAATAGCCATACCAGGCATGCGTATGCCGTTAATACCTAAACGGGCCCACAGCAAAAAGCGGGCCCTTTACTCTGAATAGCGAAGTGCATCAATCAACAGCGCAAAAGCAGGCGGATGCTGCTTACGGCTGGGATAGTAAAGGTAATATCCGGGAAAAGTTGGACACCACTCCTGTAAAACCTGAATAAGCTCGCCTGACTTTACATAATCCTGAACCTCGTTTTCGGGAACACAGGCGATACCAAATCCTGATAATGCGGCATCAATTCTTTCTGGCAGCAAATTAAACGTCAGTTGCCCATCAACTCTGACCCGAAACGGTTTCCCTTCGCGTTCAAACTCCCAGTGATAAAGTCCACCGGCAGTTGGCAGACGCATATTGATGCAGCGATGATTTTGTAGTTCGTGAGGCGTTTCAGGCGCAGGGTTTGCAGCAAAATACGCTGGCGATCCCACCATGGCCATCCGCATATCCGGCCCAATTCGCACTGCAATCATATCCTTATCCACACTTTCACCCAGCCGGACCCCAGCATCAAAACGACCTTCAACAATATCGACAAAACCGTTATACACCACCAGTTCGACATTGATTTCGGGATATTCCCTGAGGAACGGTTTTAGCTTCGGCCAGACCAGACTGCGCGCAGCATGTTCCCCGGCTGATAAACGAATATTCCCTGAGGGCGTGCCATTCAGTTGGATAAGTGATTCCAGTTCGCGCTCAAGCTCATCTATACGTGGCTCAAGACAGGCAATTATTCTCTCCCCTGCTTCCGTGGGGGCCACGCTACGGGTAGTTCGGGTTAAGAGACGGATATTTAACCTTTCCTCCAGTGCCTTCATTGCATGGCTAAGTGCAGACTGAGAGACGCCGAGTTTGCTCGCTGCTTTGGTAAAACTTCGCTCTCTTGCCACCACAAGAAAGATTTGCAGTTCGTTGAAGTTTTCTTTAAGCATTGACGATTTCCTTGTAGAAGCATTCCCTTCAAAGCGCATTCATGAAGGGTGTTCATAGACACAATCATTTTAGCCTCGTTACTGGCAATAATGATAATTGATATTCTGGCTGTATCAAATATAAGGCTGAATTATCAGAAGGTTTATCATGAAAATACTCGTTGCTGGTGCAACAGGAAGCATTGGTATTCATGTTGTGAATACTGCTATTGCAATGGGCCATCAGCCCGTGGCTCTGGTCAGGAATCGGCGGAAAATCAAGTTACTCCCTCGTGGAACAGATATTTTCTATGGCGATGTTTCAATACCTGAAACACTCACCGATTTACCGAAAGATATTGATGCCATCATTTTTACACTCGGCTCCGATGGTCAGGGACGTATTGGTGCCAGAGCGATAGATTACGGCGGTGTACGTAACATTTTGCGAATATTCAGGGATACACCTGTTCGCATCGCCCTGATGACAACGATTGGCGTTACTGAGCGGCTCAGTAGCTGGAATCAACGTACTGAAGTTCATGACTGGAAGAGACGCTCTGAACGCCTGGTCAGAGCCAGTGGGCATATCTACACTATCGTCAGACCCGGCTGGTTTGATTACAACAATGATGATGAGCACAGAATCGTCATGCTTCAGGGGGATAGACGCCATGCGGGAACGCCGGAAGATGGTGTTATCTCCCGGGAACAAATCGCCCGGGTACTGGTAACGGCCTTGAGCAATGATGCGGCTAAAAATAAAACGTTCGAACTGGTCGCAGAGCAAGGAGAAGCACAGCAGGATCTCACCCCTCTGTTTGCAGAGCTGCAGAGTGATAATCCCCAAAAAAATGATGGGGTTTTCGATATAGACAATATGCCCCTTACTGAAGAACCTGAGTGCGTTATTAACGACCTGAATCTGTATTCAAAAAATTCAAAAATCTGACAACGTTGTCATATGACAGTCAGTCTTATGACAGCTTAGAACTGTATATTTACAGATCAAGAAGGAAGAAGCTCCTTCTGATATTTGTCAACTTCCAAATATGTCGTTTAAAACAGGTATCAGATATGAAAGCACTACTAATTACTGCATTATTCATGGGATTCATTTCGGTAAATACTGCATCTGCTGCTGAGGAGATTCGTCATGCAGATGGCAAAGAAAAGATTGGTGTAGTCTCAGCCAGTAATGCCCTGACGCTTGATGAATTATCGAATGCGCTTTCTCGTAAAGCTGATGATCAAGGAGCAACATCATTCAAAATTCTGTCAACCGCGGGGAATAACCGATTGCACGGGGTTGCTGAAATCTACAAGTAAGTAATTAGCATTTTGAACAATATATGTCACAGCCCTCTTATAGTTAACGTCGTCTTATGTCCAGAACAGAAGATATTATCGATGAGGTAACTCAATGGATTGATTCAAACATACATAAACCGCTGAAGATAGACGATGTTGCTACGCGGGCTGGATACTCTAAGTGGCATCTTCAGCGGATTTTTGTACAGATAAAAAAGTTAGCCTTGGGAAATATATCAAAGATAAAAAACTTGGTCTTGCAGCCAAAGATCTTGTCGAGACTAATGAGTCTGTGATGAGCATCGCCTATAAATATGGGTTTGATTCATAACAGACTTTTACTCGGATTTTCGCTAAAAAATACAAATTGCCACCATTAAAATATAGAAACACCGAAAGGATAAAAAACATTAACATTTTAAATAATTTCACACTTACGTAGTATCACTTAAATGGTAATTTATTCTGCATCGAGAGATGAATACCTTTTGAGCCAATAGTTCTAATGGACATGGAAACCTGTTTACCCTTGTTGTATCCCCTCAGATATTACATTGACCATCTGGCTTAGCTTCATTGTCCACACAGTTTGCATCGCTACAGGCCGTGAATTTTTTTTACGAATTCTGGCAGCAAGTATTTAAACGCGGGCGGAAGCCTTTTAACTTCCGCCCGCAGCGCATGGTTTAATCCCTGCGGTGTTCTCAGGGTATGACTCAGAAATTAAAACGGAACCCGACACTGCCCGTGACCGGAGACTCGGTATGCTTACCGTTTTCATAACGAGCCTCAGCCCAGACGCCAGCATTTGGGGTCAGTTGCGCACTGACACCCAGTCCGTATTTCCCGGTCGTCCCGGAGATGTCGTTCCTGAAGTCATAGGTGTCATTGATACGGACTTTGTTGTTGTCCGAAAATTCATGACTCACTGCCGCCGACAGGTACGGCTTGACTTCTTTTCCTCCAACGTCAAGGGTCATCCCCAGCTTCACGCCAGCCTCAGCCTGCAGAGATTTGGTTGCACCGATATTGGCTTTCATACCGTTATTCAGGCTGATATCTTTCGCATCCGCCCTGAATGCCGTTGTCCGCACGTATGGCTGCGCCCATGCATTCTCATTCAGACTGAAGGTTCTGCCCGCTTCGAGACTACCGCCGAAACCGTTCTGGCTGTAATCCCCTTTCACCGCCGTACCGTCGCTCATCCAAGTACGCAGCTCATTATTAAAGCGGTTGTATTTCAGCACACCGTCCACGTAGTAGCCGTCATTATCAAACCAGGTCGCGTACAGACCACCGCCGGTGCTGTCTACCGCACTCTTTCCTCCACGGGCATGTTTAATGCTGTTGTCGCTGTAAGAGAAGAAAGTACCTACCGCTAAACTGCTGTCACTCAGGTCAAAGACCATATCGGCGCCGGTTTCGAAACCGTTCTGAGTCAGGGTATAGCCCGAGTTGGCCCCGCCGCTGATGCGGTTGTCTGACCCGGTATAACGGCCCCATACGCCCCCTGGTGCACGGGTATTCTGCATCACATCACCATGACGGAAACGCAAATTATCCAGCTCGCTGTTGAAAACGTATGCCGGTGCTGTCGCCATGCCCAGTACCGCGTCGGCTGATTTTGTTGTCCGACGCACCGGAGACGACACACCTGCATCCGGTTTACCTGTGCCTGGGTTACCAGCATCCGGGTTGTTACCAGCATCTGGGTTAGTCGGCGGAGTCACCGGAGGCGGAGTGTCAGCCTTCAGATACCAGTTGGTATTTTCCTTGCTCAGGCCGTATTCCCAGGTACCGGCATCGACTTTCCCGCCTTTCAGGGTAAAAGCGGCATCACCGCCACCAGTCTGCACCACCTGAAGCGGCGCTCCAGCAGATACGGGCTCCAGACCGGTGTTTTTGATATCCAGCACAAAGTTACCGCTGGCATTGCCCACGACATTCAGCATATCTCCGGTATGTGATGCAATATCCGTGTTCATCCGGAACGTCCCGCTACCCGATAGGCTCCCGAGCGCCAGCGATACCGCCTGGAAGGCTGGCGTCATGCGTGTGGTTGTTGAAGGACGGAAATCAACGGTCCCGTTATCCAGCGTTAATGCGCCGACAGTGGAGTCACCATCGAGATGCCAGACAGAGGCACCTTTAACCGCCATGTCACCTGCACCGGTGTTGTCCCCCGCAACATTCCCCGTCAGGATGGTCCCGTTATCCAGCGTCAGGATGGTGCCTGACTGTGTCGTCACATTAGCGTTCGCCTTAAGGGCATCCATCGTCATGGCCCCGCCACTCTGAAGGACAATCCCACCGTCCTGAGACAACAGGCCGCTGAAACGGGTGCTACCGCCTTCCTGCGTCAGGGTACCGGTCCCCGTCAGGGTGCCTGCGAAAGTCGCAGCACTGTTGTTGAGGAAATACAGATCCCCTTCATTTGTGACTACGTCACCGACCAACGTCCCTTTATCAGTCAGGGTGGTGGTGCCGTAGAGCACACCGCCGCTGCGGACATCCAGCGTACCGTCACTGCCAACCATCGTATCGCTGGCCTGATGACCGTCAAACACCGTCAGGTATCCACCATTTTCCAGCAGCATATTGGCTGCACTGCCGCCAGCGATACTGAAGCTGCCGTTATCGTTAGTGCCGCTCAGGACAGCACTGGTATTGGTAACAATTGCGCCACCGCTGTTCTGGGTCACCTGAGAGGCTGAACCACCGGCATCCACCTGTAGTATACCGCCGTCTGTGATGGTCGTTTTTGTGACATTTCCGTTGACGTAAACATACTGTCCTCCGCCACTGTTGATGGTGGTATCCGTAACACTGCCGCCACTGTTGACCTTCTGAGTCCCGCCAGTGTTAATGGTTGTATTTATGGCGCTGCCACCACTGTATACCGTCTGATAGCCACTGCTGTTGATAATGGTGCTCGTGGCACTGCCACCGTAGTTGACCTTCTGATTCCCGCCATTGTTAATAACGGTATTCACAGCTACGCCCCCACTCTCAACATTCTGCTCTCCGCCATCGTTAAGAGTGGTATCAGTGACACTGCCGCCAGAGACATTCTGAGTCCCGCCAGTGTTAATGGTTGTATTTGTGGTGCTGCCACCACTGTATACCGTCTGATATCCGCCGTTTACCGTGGTACTGGTAGCACTACCGCCATAGTTGATAAATTGAGACCCACCGACGTTGAGCGTGGTGCTTGTTGCCTGGTGACCACTATTAACATACAGAGCTCCACCATTCTCCAGCAGCATATTACTGGCACTTCCGTTGGCAATACTGAAGCTGCCGTTAATATTGGTACCACTCAGAGTGGCATCTGTGGTTGTAAAAATAGCCCCACCACTGTTCTGAGTAATGCCAACGGCAGTGCCGCCCCCGGAGACGGACAGGTTACCACCACTGTTAATGGTAGTGCTCGTGACACTGGCGCCGCCGTAGATATACTGAACCCCGAGGTTGTTTACCGTGGTACTGGTAGCACTACCGCCATCGTTGATGTACTGAT
>NZ_RHJR01000032.1:0-4431 GCF_004212325.1 Escherichia sp. E13S3 | reverse complement strand
CAGGATGGCCTTTTTGCGTTGCTACAAACTCTTGCCATCGTTATATCTACAAGCCATCCCCCCGCAGATACGGTAAACTAGCCCCGTTTTTGCATCAGGAAAGCAGCTATGAACCACTCCCTAAAACCCTGGAACACCTTCGGCATTGATCATAATGCGAAGCACATTGTATGTGCCGAAGACGAACAACAACTACTCAATGCCTGGCAGCATGCAGCCGCAGAAGGACAACCCGTTCTTATTCTGGGTGAAGGAAGTAATGTACTTTTTCTGGAAGACTACCGCGGTACGGTGATCATCAACCGGATCAAAGGTATCGAAATTCATGATAAACCTGATGCGTGGTATTTACATGTTGGGGCCGGAGAAAACTGGCATCACCTGGTGAAATACACTTTGCAGGAAGGTATGCCTGGTCTGGAAAATCTGGCATTAATTCCTGGTTGTGTCGGTTCATCACCTATCCAGAATATTGGGGCTTATGGCGTAGAATTACAGCGAGTTTGCGCTTATGTTGACTGTGTTGAACTGGCGACAGGCAAGCAAGAGCGTTTAACAGCTAAAGAGTGCCGCTTTGGCTATCGCGACAGTATTTTTAAGCATGAATACCAGGATCGCTTCGCTATTGTAGCTGTAGGTCTGCGTCTGCCAAAAGAGTGGCAACCTGTACTGACGTATGGTGACTTAACTCGCCTGGATCCTTCAACGGTAACGCCACAGCAAGTATTTGATGCTGTGTGCCATATGAGGACTACAAAACTTCCCGATCCAAAAGTGAACGGTAATGCGGGTAGTTTCTTCAAAAATCCTGTTGTTTCTGCCGAAACGGCTAACGCGTTGCTGGCACAATTTCCAACAGCACCACATTACCCCCAGACAGATGGTTCAGTAAAACTGGCAGCAGGTTGGCTTATCGATCAGTGCCAGCTTAAAGGGACGCAAATTGGTGGTGCTGCGGTTCACCGTCAACAGGCGCTGGTTCTCATTAATGAAGACAATGCAAAAAGCGAAGATGTCGTGCAACTGGCACATCATGTAAGACAGAAAGTGGGTGAAAAATTTAATGTCTGGCTTGAGCCAGAAGTTCGCTTTATTGGTGCATCAGGTGAAGTTAGCGCAGTGGAGACGATTTCATGAAGGATAATACCGTTCCACTGAAATTAATCGCGCTGTTAGCGAATGGTGAATTTCACTCTGGCGAGCAGCTGGGTGAAACGTTAGGAATGAGCCGGGCGGCTATTAATAAACACATTCAGACACTGCGTGACTGGGGTGTTGATGTCTTTACCGTTCCGGGTAAAGGATATAGCCTGCCTGAGCCCATTCAATTACTTAATGCAGAACAGATATTAAGCCAGCTGGATGGCGGTAGTGTAGCCGTGCTGCCAGTGATTGACTCCACGAATCAGTACCTTCTTGATCGTATCGGAGAGCTTAAATCGGGCGATGCCTGCGTTGCTGAATACCAGCAGGCTGGCCGTGGTCGCCGAGGTCGGAAATGGTTTTCGCCTTTTGGCGCAAACTTATATTTGTCGATGTTCTGGCGTCTGGAACAAGGCCCGGCGGCGGCGATTGGTTTAAGTCTGGTTATCGGTATCGTGATGGCGGAAGTATTACGCAAGCTAGGAGCTGATAAAGTCCGCGTTAAATGGCCTAATGACCTCTATCTGCAGGATCGCAAGCTGGCAGGCATTCTTGTGGAGCTGACAGGCAAAACCGGCGATGCGGCACAAATTGTCATTGGTGCCGGGATCAACATGGCAATGCGTCGTGTTGAAGAGAGTGTCGTTAATCAGGGGTGGATCACGCTGCAGGAAGCGGGGATCAATCTCGATCGTAATACGTTGGCGGCCATGCTAATACGTGAATTACGCGCGGCGCTGGAACTCTTCGAGCAAGAAGGATTGGCACCTTATCTTTCTCGCTGGGAAAAGCTGGATAATTTTATTAATCGCCCAGTGAAACTTATCATTGGTGATAAAGAAATATTTGGCATTTCACGCGGAATAGACAAACAGGGCGCTTTATTGCTTGAGCAGGATGGAATAATAAAACCCTGGATGGGCGGTGAAATATCCCTGCGTAGTGCAGAAAAATAAGAAAAGGGAGCATTAGCTCCCCTGAAAATTATTTGCGTAGTCTGACCTCTTCTACAGCATGATTAGCACTCTTTGTCAGGATTAAACTGGCGCGCTCGCGAGTAGGTAGAATATTTTGCTTTAAGTTCAGCCAGTTGATCTCTTTCCACAACGTCATGGCAGTCTTAATCGCTTCTTCTTTAGTTAATTTCGCGTAGTTATGAAAATAGGAATCCGGGTCTGTAAAAGCCCCTTCGCGGAATTTCAGAAAACGGTTGATATACCATGTCTGAAGTAAGTCTTCCGGAGCATCAACATATATCGAAAAATCGACAAAATCAGAAACAAATACATGATGTGGATCGTGTGGATAATCCATCCCGCTCTGTAAGACATTTAACCCTTCAAGAATTAAAATATCAGGCTGAACAACAGTTTTATCTCCATCCGGGATCACATCATAAATAAGATGCGAGTAAACAGGGGCTGTAACGTTTGGCACGCCGGATTTGAGATCGGAAACAAACTTCACCAGACGATGCATATCATACGATTCCGGGAAGCCTTTCTTCTTCATCAGGCCACGTTCTTTAAGCACTTTGTTGGGATGAAGAAAACCATCGGTGGTGATCAGTTCAACACGACGGTGTTCCGGCCAACGGCTTAATAGTGCCTGTAACACACGAGCAGTCGTACTTTTCCCTACCGCGACGCTACCAGCAATACTGATAATGTAAGGAATGCGTTGTCCGTTAGTGCCAAGAAATTGTTCCAGAACAGCCTGACGGCGCAGGTTCGAGCTTATATAGAAGTTCAGCAAACGCGATAAAGGCAAATAAATCTCGGCAACTTCTTCTAACGAGAGATCTTCATTTATACCTTTGAGACGGGCGATCTCATCTTCCGATAACGTCATAGGTACGGAATCACGCAGAGCTGCCCACTGGTTGCGGTCAAACTGTAGGTAAGGCGTCATTAACGTTTGCTCTTTTATACTCATAAGCATGTTTCTGGCGGTCATAGCTCTATCGGCAAAGCGATATTTGCCATGGCGCGTCACAGTTCTGTTGAATGGGTTAATGGGCAGGAGGGTAACACCAGATGGGGAGGAATAATAAGAAAAAATCTCTTCCAGGAAGCTATCGTTGAAAAGCAATGTGACAGATATTCCATCTGATAAAAAGAATTGTGTTTTAGCTGGCGCGCATTGTTAATGCAGAGTGATGCTGAAAAAGTATGCTAATCTGCTCGCAATTCGGCTGTTTATTCATCGTGTCGCGCAAAATGTGACCAATAAAACAAATTATGCAATTTTTTAGTTGCATGAACTCGCATGTCTCCATAGAATGCGCGCTACTTGATGCCGACTTAGCTCAGTAGGTAGAGCAACTGACTTGTAATCAGTAGGTCACCAGTTCGATTCCGGTAGTCGGCACCATCAAGTCCGGTGGGGTTCCCGAGCGGCCAAAGGGAGCAGACTGTAAATCTGCCGTCACAGACTTCGAAGGTTCGAATCCTTCCCCCACCACCAATTTCGGCCACGCGATGGCGTAGCCCGAGACGATAAGTTCGCTTACCGGCTCGAATAAAGAGAGCTTCTCTCGATATTCAGTGCAGAATGAAAATCAGGTAGCCGAGTTCCAGGATGCGGGCATCGTATAATGGCTATTACCTCAGCCTTCCAAGCTGATGATGCGGGTTCGATTCCCGCTGCCCGCTCCAAGATGTGCTGATATAGCTCAGTTGGTAGAGCGCACCCTTGGTAAGGGTGAGGTCGGCAGTTCGAATCTGCCTATCAGCACCACTTCTTTTCTCCTCCCTGTTTTTTCCTTCTGTTTATTGCATTCAACAAGTCGGGCATGTTGCCTGGTTGATGTGGTGATATCACCGATTTATCCGTGTCTTAGAGGGACAATCGATGTCTAAAGAAAAGTTTGAACGTACAAAACCGCACGTTAACGTCGGTACTATCGGCCACGTTGACCATGGTAAAACAACGCTGACCGCTGCAATCACTACCGTACTGGCTAAAACCTACGGCGGTGCTGCTCGCGCATTCGACCAGATCGATAACGCGCCGGAAGAAAAAGCTCGTGGTATCACCATCAACACTTCTCACGTTGAATACGACACCCCGACCCGTCACTACGCACACGTAGACTGCCCGGGGCACGCCGACTATGTTAAAAACATGATCACCGGTGCTGCTCAGATGGACGGCGCGATCCTGGTAGTTGCTGCGACTGACGGCCCGATGCCGCAGACTCGTGAGCACATCCTGCTGGGTCGTCAGGTAGGCGTTCCGTACATCATCGTGTTCCTGAACAAATGCGACATGGTTGATGACGAAGAG
>NZ_RHJR01000031.1:0-6798 GCF_004212325.1 Escherichia sp. E13S3 | reverse complement strand
ATACGCTTGCGCCAACGCCATTTCATCGCCATCCCGCCGAGCATAGAGGCCTCGGAAGAACGAATGGTGTTGGTGCCAACGGCCTGGCCGTTTTTCGGTGCAGGCGCGTGCCACAGGTCAGCAACCATATTTACACAGCGCAGGTCGATGGCTGCGGATTGCGGATATTCTTCTTTGTCGATCCAGTTTTTGTTGATCGACAGATCCATCAATTTATGGACATTTTCGTCGTCCCAGGTCTGGCAAAATGTTGCCAGGTTCTGACGCGCATTACCGTCGAGAAATAATTCATCATTGATAATTTGAAATGCGACATCATCACGCATTTCATGCAGCGGAAAATGTTTAGATTCAGCGATGGTGGAAATAGATTTTGCACCAAAACGTGAATCGAGAAGTTCCGACCTTAAATCCGTTACTTGCTTCTTATCCATTTCAAACTCCTTAAAATGATTGGATCGCAATAAAAAAGTAGGATTTATCGATAAAGTAAGCAAGCTCAATGGTCTGGGTTTTAAATAACAAAATCCTAATCTTGTTTGGTTTTTGACAATAATTGCATTATGTTTTTTTAAGTAAAAACAAAAGGATGAGAAATATACTAATGATAATTTTGATCTTTTTAGCGTTATTTTAATGTGTTTTTTTACCTGCCGTTATTATCACGTAAAAATTAGCCAATAAAATATCATTATTAGTTAGTGGTTAATTTTTTGAACGTTTTTAAAGATTATCGAATAAAAAAGAGATAATTACCAGAATCCCCGCCAACATTGTTGACGGGGTAATTTGTTATTTCGGCAGTAATACTACGATATAGGTAACAGCGTGAAGGAGTTGTTGCCCTGGATGTAAACTGATTTTTACCCTACGTGTCATATGGACGTTCACTTATTATCTTTGAAGGCCAGGCAAGATAACGTCAATACGGCGTTGGGGATCGTTTACACGCCAACTTCCGAAACTGATAAGTCTTCCTTTTAATTAATAGTGTAAAATTCAGGTATAACTCTGACAGGAGGAAATATGCGTAAATACATCACCAGCAGCGAATGGGCGCTTTTCTTTAATGCTATAACGGGTACGCGAAATGAAATCCGTGATAAAGCATTGCTACATATAACTTACATTCATGGACTTCGCGTCAGTGAGTTGATAGACCTTAGACTGGGAGATCTTGATATGACTGAAAAAATTGTTTTTATTAGGCGTCTGAAAAATGGATTATCAACTTCACATCCATTACAGCCAGAAACAATAGAATTATTGCAACGCTGGTTCCTGATTAGAAAAAGATACGCTAAAGGTAGTCAGGATGATTATCTTTTTCTGTCAAGCCATGGAAAAAAAATTTCCAGACAATGGATTTATAAACTCTGCGCACGATATAGTCAGCGTGCGGGTCTGAGAATTAAGGTTCATCCGCACATGTTGCGTCATGCCTGTGGTTATGCTCTTGCTAATCAGGGACTGGATACCCGTCTGATTCAGGATTATCTGGGTCACAGGAACATTCATCATACTGTACTGTATACGGCCAGTAATCCAGGTCGTTTTCATCGGGTCTGGCGCAGTTAAATTTTTACGCAAGGAGTGAGGAATTGCATATCCATAATATTTTTATTATCTGTTCTGTGAAATAGTGTATATATAGGTCCTCTTTTTAAAACACATTTATTAATACACAGCGCCCCCATGGCATCATATATATGAAAATCAAAAATCTCTTTGTATGTCCCAGTAAATTCCTGGCTGGCATATAAACCATCAGGAAGAAGTGTCTCTGGCAGGGAAAAACTGTTTATTTCTTTAAAAGTATAAATTAATTCAGAATCTGTTTCTCTGGAGGGTATCATTTCACCTGAAATCATAAAATCAGACATTTCATTAACAGGATCATAAATTGATACTATGGACTGAAAAAGGTTACGGTTATAAATAAAATGATCGCCGCTCTGGGTATGGATAAAGTCCATTCCCAGATTCACAGGCATTTTAAGGTTTGGAACAGAAGGATGATTGCCCTCAGCTATCTCAATCCTTCTGAATTTTGTGCACGGTGTGGTTCTGTACAATACGGGCTGGGCATACTGCATATCCCAGGCATCCGCATTGCGATACTGTACTGGTGACACCTTGAACTGTTGCCTGAAAGCACGGGAAAAAGCCTGGGGCGAACTGAACTCATACATTAGTGATATATCTGTTATCCGGCGACTGGTATGACGCAAAAGTAAAGCGGCAAGTGTTAGTTTTCTGCGACGTATGTATTGCGCCACACTGATCCCCGTTACATCCTGAAACAGTTTGTACAACCAGCGTTCTGAATAGCCTGAACGTTCAGCAAGAACTTTTACTGACAGTGAGCTGTTCAGATTCCCTTCGATAATTCCCGCCAGTTGCTGGATTAAATTCATTTGCTATACCTGTGGGTCCATGCCAGTTGACTGTTCTTAAGAGCAATCGGTGTTTTATTCTGCTTTCCTGACTTTAGCACGTTTAGCCATAGCCTGATGGGGTCATCGTGTCACTCTTGAATGCTCTGTTTCATCTGACCGGAGCCATTAATGTCTTCCCGAAAATTTCTTACTCACCATGAAGTCAGCCTTTTGATACAGGCGGTGCTGAAGGGGCGCCACCCGGAACGTGATGCCTGCATGATTCTTCTTGCTTTTATCCACGGACTCAGGGTCAGCGAAATGCTTTCGTTACGTCTTGCTGACCTTGAGCTCGAGTCCCGAAAACTGTGCGTCCAGCGCCTGAAAAACGGCTTCAGCACCGTGCATCCCTTACTGACTGAAGAAGTACAATGTATCAGGAACTGGCTCAAAGCCCGGGAAACTATGAAATTACCTACAACAGAAGAAGAGAGGGACTGGCTGTTTATTTCCAGATCAGGGCGTCCGCTTACCCGTCAACGATTTTATAACTTGCTGGCTGAAGCAGGAAGAAATGCCGGGCTGGCTGTTGCTGTCCATCCACATATGCTGAGACATGGGTGTGGTTACGCGTTGGCTGATAACGGCATCGATACACGCCTGATTCAGGATTACCTGGGACACCGGAATATCAGGCATACGGTGATTTATACAGCTTCAAATTCGGCCCGCTTTGAACGGTTATGGAAGCCGTCAAAAAGGGCGAAAAAGCAACTTTTTGACCCAAACTGTAAACTGCCTGTATTGCGGTTGCAAATGTTAAAAAACACATGTTATGCAAACAACAATTAATTAAAGATCATTTGATTTAAATCAATAAAACCCCCGTATCAATTCCCTTCTGTAACAATATGGCATTGATGTCTGTCAGTTTTCTAAATTTTCCAAAACTCCATCAATAGTATAAATAGCCAAAAACATCACATAACTAAGAAAATAAAACCAGATAAAAACAAAAATTTAGTTTTTTAATCCAATGTTGTCAAAATGGGTCATTTTGACAACAACAGATCCTCTTCTTGTGCACCTGTATTGCGCGTTACTCAGCACTGATAACCCGGCACAAGCGGCAACAGATGTCTGTTGTCATTATTGGGGGGAGGGATGTCAGTGCTTCTTAATTCATACTTCTGACGGAGAGATATTCAGGTGGCGGGTATGCCTGAGAGACGCAGACGAATAAAGAGACATTTTTTCTGTCCTGAGTGTGTTCAGGACATGCAGGCTCGACCACTGTATATCATCGTGACCTTCTGGGGGATGCGAACCGGCAGGTTACTGACAGTTGAGGCGGTCAGCCGGGAGTTTCATATTCCCCAGAGAACAGCAAAAGATATTCTGTATTACATTGAGCACGAGGGACGAAACCATATCCGCTGCAGGCGCTTTATACAGAACGAACCGACAACGGGACGAAGACGCGCCCTGCGGATCCTGGATATACAGGATCCGCAGGAAATCCCGGCCAGTTCAGGAGCAAAACTGGATGTTCAGTTGGAACCTGTTGCCCCCGCAGCAAAGCAGTCACTCAGGCCACAGACAAAATTTCAGAAACTACGTCAGTGGATGGTATCGAGAAAACAGAATGAACAGGCTCCTCAGGAGCTGACAGAATACGGATGAAACAGATATTTTTGATGAGTCAGTGTCAGTACACCCGCCTCGGGCTTTTTGCAGTGATGGAAAGTGCCGGGCAACATGCTGTTCAGGTTATTTCCGTGGAAACACCGGAGCAGATTGTGTCGCATATTCTGTCTGACAGACACCTCCCCGGGAAACAGCGTGTCATTGTGGTAGATCTCACCTGCCATGAGTCATCAGTGACTGTGAGGGCGCTGTGGTTTTTGTGGAATCTGTCAGTCCTTTATTCTGAACGCCACGAACTGAGAGGGACTCCATGCATTTTAATTGGCCATCAGGGAGGGCAGAATAATATCAGATATCCTTTTACCTGGATTTCTCCGTCACAAAGCTTTCATCAATTGAAAAATATTTTTCTGCGCATTCTGGCCGTGCCTTCTCGCTATATAAGTAGTGGGTATAGATTTCAGCGTTTAAGTGCTAATGAGCGACATGTGATAAATGCACTTCTTGGCGGTGAAACTGTAAGTGATATTGCAAAGCGTATGCAGATACATTACAGCAATGTGTGTTACTACCGACAAAAGGCGATATTTAAAATCGGTCTGAGAAACCGGAATGATATTGCATGGATTATGAACAGGACGTTTTTGTAAGCGCTGTAACAGTACGTACTGACCGGATACACTTCCGAAATTGATAAGTCTTTCCGCACGTAAACTGTAAACTAACTCCTGCGCGTAGCCGGAAGTAATGCAGAGAGCATTTCATCGGCAACGACTAAAGTCGTTTTAAATATAATGGAATGCGCGAGGTATGACATCGTGAGAATGTCATATGTGAACTCATCTCTGCTATTACAGAAGAATATCAGAACCGTGCGATGGGTGTTACTCATCATAAGAAAGACACTTCAGTTATATTTTTAGCGTACTCATCGTGCTTTTCAACGCTTATATATTTTTGAAGGTGAAAATATGTCAACGCTGAAGAATACATTTTTTATCCCTCCGCCTGATACGCCAACGCAGGCAGGGCCTGAAAATATTTTTTATGACTTTAATGATGGTGCACGTGTATTGCTTCCTGAAGGGAAATGGCACGTGCGTCTGCTGGATGCGGATTCAGAAAATATTCTTTTCTGCTGCGATGTGGATAAAGGCTGGGTAACCAGCAGTAAGAAATATTTCGTGCGCTTTCGCATTCAGGTATTCCGTCAGGGGGAAGAAACGCCTCTGCTGGATGAAACCCTGAAATTAAAAGACCGGCCTGTACTGATTTCATTCCCGACCGGGACGCTGGGCGATTTGCTCGGCTGGTTTCCTTATGCGGAACGCTTCAAGTCCCTGCATAAGTGCCGTCTGGAATGCACGATGTCGCAGGACATTATTGATCTGCTGGCGCCTCAGTATCCGCAGATACAGTTTTCCACGCCGGATAAGCCGCGCACGGTGGCGCCTTATGCCACGTATCGCGTGGGGCTTTATTTCGGTGGCGATACAAACAATCAGCCGGTGGATTTTCGCAAGGTCGGTTTCCACCGTTCTGCAGGCTACATTCTGGGCGTTGACCCGCGTGAAGCCCCCGTCCGGCTTGACCTGTCCGCGCCCCGGGTTATCCAGGAGCCTTATGTGTGCATCGCCACACAGTCCACCTGTCAGGCGAAATACTGGAACAACGGCACTGGCTGGAGTGAGGTCATCGCACACCTGAAATCACTGGGTTACCGGGTGCTGTGCATTGACCGGGACGCCCACTATGGCCAGGGCTTTGTCTGGAATCACATCCCGTGGGGAGCCGAAGACTTTACCGGCAAGCTACCGCTGCAGGAGAGGGTGAACCTGCTGCGGCATGCCAGTTTCTTCATCGGCCTGCCAAGCGGTCTGTCATGGCTGGCCTGGGCTACTCGTATTCCGGTGGTGCTGATAAGTGGCTTCAGCCTGCCCAACAGCGAATTTTATACCCCGTGGCGGGTATTCAACTCCCATGGCTGTTATGGATGCTGGGACGATACATCGCTGAGTTTTGACCACCAGGATTTTTTGTGGTGCCCGAGACATAAAAACACTGACCGGCAATTTGAATGTACCCGGCTGATAACAGGCACACAGGTTAATGGCGTTATCAGCAGACTCCATGCCTCCCTGATGAAGCAGGGAGATAAAACCTGTCTTACAAAAGGAACGAATAATGAACAAGGTTTATAACACTGTCTGGAATGAATCCACCGGGATGTGGGTTGTTACCTCAGAACTGACCCGTAAAGGCGGTCGTCGCCCCCGGCAAATCAGGCGTACCGCACTGGCGGGGCTGATTGCTGGCCTGCTTCTGCCATCAGCTCCTGCTCTGGCGGTGGATTATAACAATGAAACACTGGGGAGCGGTGCAACGAGTTCATCTATGTCACTGAATGCCGGTGATACGGCGACAGATACCACTATTAACAGTGGTGGAGGCCAGTATGTTTCCGGTGGCGGTAGTGCCACGAGTACCACTATTAACAGTGGTGGAAGCCAGTATGTTTCCAGTGGCGGTAGTGCCACGAGTACCACCATTAACAGTGGTGGATACCAGGATGTCTACAGCGGCGGCAGTGCCGTCAGCACCACGGTAAACGGCTTCGGGTTTCAGTATATCTACAGCGGCGGCAGTGCGACTGACACCACGCTCAACTCCGGTGGCTATCAGTACATCAACGATGGCGCCAGTGCCACCAGTATTACGGTAAACAGTGGGACTCAGTATATCAACAGCGGCGGTAGTAGATCGGAAGAGCGGG
>NZ_RHJR01000030.1:0-2878 GCF_004212325.1 Escherichia sp. E13S3 | reverse complement strand
AGCGGTAAATGAACTGATCAACGTACAACCACAGGCGCATTTGTGACCGTGAAACGCAACCGGGATACCATGATCAAGGTAATCAGGGTTGCCTTCTACGATGATTGTAAGGCCATGTCCCAGAACCGGACATGACACTTTGTCGCCTTTTCGGGCAACACCGATACCACCGAATTTCATCGTTTCTGAAGCGGTCAGTACTGAACCTCCGTGGGTTGTTTTATCGCCTTTACGGATAATCTGGAGCACTATTAAATTCCTCTTTCTTATTTCTTAACTAATTCATCATTCTTTAATTCCCATGTCTCAGCCGGGATCTTTTTACTTGTGCCATCGACAGCGATTGAAGGTATATTTATCTTGAATGTTTCTGGGCCACTGGTTATTGATGGGTAATGACCACCACAGAAGTCAATTGTCTTCAGAGGTTTAAATTTTCCATCTTCTGTTTTGCTATAAATATGTAACGGTCCACCATCACAAGCATTACCCATTGGGCTATCAATTATAACAAGCATTTGCTTATCGGCTTCGTATAAATAGGAGTAGTTTAGAATAGATGGTGCGCGGGAGTAATCACATTTGTAATTGTCGATAGTATCGCCATCTATCTGAATACTACATATTCCTTTATCTACAGTTGTGTTTACATGCGGTGCTTCACTTGCAAATGAAGATGTGCCACAGAAATAAAAAATGACTGGAATGGAAAGAAGAAAACTCTTTGATGTAAGCTTCATAAAATTAGCCTTCATAATTGAACCCTTTTGCATAAAATTCGTCTATGTTTTTTACAATTTCACTTTTAATTATCTTGCCATCTTTATTTTTGTCATGGAACTGGTTAACCGCATAGGCACGTTGTCCGCTTGAATATACGATATCTGTATCTTTGAGTAACATTGCTGCTGGTGTGAAAATTGAAAGATATACATCGCCCAATGTCCATTTGTTAGTAGGGTAATTAAAATTATTAGCCTGCATTTCAAAATATTTCTTCACGTAATCCATCTGCTCTACGTGTGTCATGGCGGCAAGTTTAGAAGTTGTTGTCCCTAAGTCTTTTGCAGTGTCAGACATGAATTGAATTAACCCGGTAGCAGAAGAATGAGGGTTTTTTGTAGATGTATTGAACTTCTCCCCAGTTTCTAACGCCATACATGCCATTATATAATTTGGGTCAATTGATAGTTCATTACCTACTTCTACGACCTTTTGTTTAAATGATTCAGCAATTTCTGTACCGAATCTCTTTTCAACCATTTTGATCCATATAAGTTTATTTCTGTTCTGCAATGCTCCTAAAAATAATACTGGATGCATGTGCCATAATGAAGGCCCCAGTTTTTCTGTTGTAACATCCTGCATCCAGGCCATCTTATCGATAAAATCTTCGCTGTATTTCTTCCATTCTGGCGCATCTTTTTTCAGCGCATTGAGGAACTGTTGCCAGAGAGCATCGCCTTTTTTGAAGTACCAGTCGCTTGGGTGTTTTACGATTGTTTTCTGAATAACGTCACGATAGTCGGGATTGTGAAGTGCTCTCCAGTACTCCATTGGAGAATAGTGGTCACTTCCGCTGTCAATTTTATCCAGCAGACGCTGATAATTATGCTTCACCAGCGCATGACTGGTTCGCGAATCATCGGTTGCGGCCTGGTAGAGTGAATCAATAAGATTACGGAAGAATCCAGTGGGCTGTTTTTTTCCATCCAGGTAATCAAAACTGGCAGGCTCTGAGGTTTCAGTTCTGAAGCCCAGCTTCGCCAAATCATACTGTGACAGAAGCTGAGGCTCAGCCTGCCCTTTGGGCGCATAAGCATTTTCTGGTCGCAACTGCCAGTATTCCTGTTTGGTCGACGTATCGACTTCCGTTTGCACCTGACTCAGTGGAAGGATCCCTGCCCTGGTTGTTGCCCTTGTATCTTCTGTGAATGTTCCTGTTGCAACATCTTTTTTGTACAACGCAAGTCCCGGAGCGTACTTCAGCCAGATTGGATTCTTTTCTCCAACCTGCTCAGGGTTGGTCAGGAACGTTTCCAGGTTATCATCCATACTCGTGCATTCGATATGAACCTGGTATCGCGCTTCATATCCTCCATCCTTAGGTGCCTGATAATATCCCATATGACCAACAGGGTCACCTGCGCTGATAGCAAAGGGAGTCGGGCATACTACCTGGTCAAATTTCATCGCTTCTTTTGCTGGAGGCATGAGTTTCTGCCACCAGGAAGGCTGTACCGCCCCATCAGTGCCAGGAGACAGGTTGTTTTTGTCCACAAGCATCCAGTATTGCCGCCCTGGTTTCAGGGATGTTTTCTTGCCCTTTTTCAACGCCTGTTCTGAGAGGCTAACAAAGGTAACAAGGCCATACTCTCGCTTATTAAATGCAATGGTATGGAGGCCGCTGTCTGTTTTATCCCACTCAACAATAGATCCTTTTGGAATCGTGCCCTTGCGATAGCTTTCACTGGTACTTTTATTGTTGGTTCTGGCGGTCATGCCCCATTCTGGATCGTAGGCAGTAAGCGTATCCTGGACTGTCCACTCTGTTTCCGCCGGATTGACACTATAGGCTGAATAGGGGGCCAGGTGCATATACAGGGTATAGAAATGTAGTCCGCTGGTTTCTTTCTCCCCCGGTTGAATAAAGTGTTTAACCAGAACAAACGAACCGGAAAAGTTCAGCGGACCGGATTCCCATGCAATCGTCAGATAATCCCTGCAGATGCGGTAAGCAATCACTTCTCCGTCAGCCATGCATCGCACAGCCTGCTCACCTTTAAAGGGAACCGGGAAATCCACTGCTTCAAGAGGAGACTTGCCACTAAGCGCACACCACGGGGTCGTTGCTTCCGTGATATGGATCCCGCCATGC
>NZ_RHJR01000002.1:313913-370052 GCF_004212325.1 Escherichia sp. E13S3 | reverse complement strand
AGCTCACTGTCGCGAGGTGGCATATATTACGCTTTCCTCTTTCAGAGTCAAGCGTTTATTTTCGCTTTTCTCTGCCGGAATTCTCAGGAGAATCCCGCTGACCCGGCGGCTTGTTCGCCGTTGTTCCGTGTCAGTGGTGGCGCATTATAGGGAGTTATTCTGAAGAGACAAGCGGAAAATATAAAAAATTTATCGTTCGTTCAATTCTTAAGCGAAACACCTTAAAAACGACCATTTCCGGTTGGAAATTAGACAAAAAGCGAGCCCCGAAGGGCTCGCTTTTCTTATTTACTGGACGGCGACAATCCGGTCTTCATTAACTTCCAGGCGAATAACTTTACCCGGAACCAATTCACCAGACAGTATTTGCTGTGCCAGCGGGTTTTCGATCTGCTGCTGGATAGCACGTTTCAGAGGACGTGCACCATAGACCGGATCGTAACCGTTCTCGCTCAGCAGTTTCAGCGCCTCGTCAGAAATGTGGATTTCATAACCACGTTCTTCCAGACGTTTGTATAGACGTTTCAACTGAATCTGCGCAATCGACGCAATGTGCTGTTCACCCAGCGGATGGAAGACCACCACTTCATCGATACGGTTAATGAATTCCGGACGGAAGTTATGGCTTACCACACCGAGCACCAGCTCTTTCATGTGCGCATAATCCAGTTCACCAAAGCGTTCCTGAATCAGATCAGAACCGAGGTTAGAAGTCATAATGACCACCGTATTACGGAAGTCGACCGTTCTCCCCTGCCCGTCAGTCAAACGTCCATCATCCAGTACCTGCAACAGAATGTTGAAGACATCCGGATGCGCTTTTTCCACTTCATCCAGCAGGATGACGGAATACGGACGACGACGCACCGCTTCAGTCAGGTAGCCACCTTCTTCATAACCGACATATCCCGGAGGCGCACCAACCAGACGAGACACCGAGTGTTTCTCCATAAACTCGGACATATCGATACGGACCATCGCCTCGTCGCTATCAAACATAAAGTTCGCCAGCGCCTTACAAAGTTCAGTTTTACCCACACCAGTTGGGCCGAGGAACAGGAATGAACCAATCGGGCGATTTGGATCCGCCAGCCCCGCACGGCTACGACGAATAGCGTTAGATACCGCATCAACCGCTTCGTTCTGACCAATAACGCGCTGGTGCAGTTCTTGCTCCATACGCAGCAGTTTTTCGCGCTCGCTTTCCATCATGCGAGAAACCGGAATCCCCGTCCAACGCGCCAGCACTTCAGCAATTTCGGCGTCGGTCACTTTATTACGCAACAGACGCATAGTTTTGCCTTCGAGCTGCGTTGCGGCTTCCAGTTGCTTTTCCAGTTCCGGGATTTTGCCGTATTGCAGTTCAGACATCCGCGCCAGGTCACCCACACGGCGAGCCTGTTCAATAGCGATTTTCGCTTGTTCCAGTTCCGCTTTAATGGTCTGCGTACCAGAGAGCGACGCTTTCTCTGCTTTCCACTCTTCTTCTAACTCGGAGTACTGACGTTCTTTGTCGCTCAGTTCTTCGTTGAGCATATCCAGGCGTTTTTTACTGGCTTCATCAGACTCTTTCATTAACGCCTGTTGTTCCAGTTTGAGCTGGATGATACGACGATCGAGTCGGTCGAGTTCTTCTGGTTTTGAGTCAATCTGCATACGAATGCTGGATGCTGCTTCATCGATCAGGTCAATGGCCTTATCCGGCAGCTGACGGTCAGCAATGTAGCGATGAGACAACGTCGCCGCTGCAACAATTGCCGGGTCAGTAATTTGCACATGGTGGTGCAGCTCGTAACGTTCTTTCAGGCCACGCAGAATAGCAATGGTGTCTTCAACAGAAGGTTCTGCAACAAACACTTTCTGGAAGCGACGTTCCAACGCAGCATCTTTTTCGATGTACTGGCGATATTCGTCCAGCGTCGTAGCACCCACACAGTGCAGTTCACCGCGCGCCAGTGCCGGTTTCAGCATATTCCCGGCGTCCATTGCGCCATCGGCTTTACCTGCGCCAACCATAGTATGTAATTCGTCGATAAACAGGATGACGTTGCCTTCCTGTTTGGAGAGATCGTTAAGCACGCCTTTTAAACGTTCTTCAAACTCACCGCGATATTTCGCCCCAGCCACCAGCGCGCCCATATCCAGCGCCAGTACGCGGCGGCCTTTCAGCCCTTCCGGCACTTCGCCATTGATAATACGCTGCGCCAGACCTTCAACGATGGCAGTTTTACCAACACCAGGTTCACCAATCAGCACCGGGTTATTTTTAGTACGACGTTGCAGTACCTGAATGGTACGGCGAATTTCTTCATCACGACCAATCACCGGATCGAGTTTGCCTTGTTCGGCTCGTTCGGTAAGGTCGATGGTGTATTTTTTCAAAGCCTGACGTTGGTCTTCAGCTCCTTGATCGTTCACGCTTTCACCTCCACGCATTTGTTCAATCGCTTGAGTAATGTTGGCGGTGGTCGCCCCTGCTGCTTTCAGGATATCGGCCAGCGTGCCGCGAGACTCAAGTGCCGCCAGAACGAACAGTTCTGACGAGATAAAGTTATCACCACGTTTTTGCGCCAGCTTGTCGCAAAGATTAAGAACGCGCACCAGATCCTGTGATGGCTGGACATCGCCACCAGTACCTTCAACCTGTGGTAAACGGGTTAATGCCTGAGTGATATCTGTGCGCAACTGGCCAGCATTGATGCCAGCAGATGTTAATAAAGGACTAACCGAACCCCCTTCCTGATTCAGCAGGGCGCTCATTAAATGAAGTGGTTCGATGAATTGGTTGTCGTGCCCGAGTGCAAGTGATTGGGCATCGGCAAGAGCAAGCTGGAATTTATTAGTAAGACGATCCAGACGCATAACTCCTCCCATAACGGATCAAAGTTGCTACTGGAGATTAAATGAGGTCATCCCTCAATTATTCAAGGTTATTGACCAGATTAATGTGAAAAGAAAATCACGCGTACCGGATCGTCTTGATTCTTTAGGTTATATCAGCCAAATGAAACTTGCCATACGACCGGTGGTCTTGTCGCGACGATAAGAGAAGAAAGTCTCATTTTCCGTATATGTACAACGGTCGCCGCCGAAAATTTGTTCAACACCAACGCTCGCCAGACGCTGCCGGGCAAGCTGATAAATATCCGCCAGATACTTATCACCATGCTGAATGAAAGCTGTACTCGCTTTGGCGTCTACTGCCATAAACGCCTCGCGAACCTCCGGCCCCACTTCAAACGCGCGTGGACCAATTGCCGGCCCCAACCAGGCAAGAATGTTTTCGGGCTTATCGGCAAAGCAGGAAACCGTCTCTTCCAGAACGCCAGCGCACAATCCGCGCCAGCCTGCATGGGCAGCCGCGACTTCCGTTCCTGCCCGATTGCAAAACAGCACTGGCAGGCAATCGGCTGTCATTACGGCACAAACCGTGCCGGGTGTGTTGCTATACGAGGCATCCACCCGTTTTGAGGTATAAGGTTCGCCAGTAAGCTTAAGCACATCTTTGCCGTGTACCTGCTCAAGCCAGACCGGTTTTGAAGGCAAATTACCCGCAGCAAAAAGCCGCTTGCGATTTTCCTCGACGTGCTCCGGGTTATCACCACAATGAGCACCGAGGTTGAGCGAGTCGTAGGGCGGCAAGCTCACGCCGCCGACACGGGTAGAGCTACAGGCCGCAACACCTTTTGGCAGCGGCCACTGCGGGACAATCAGCTTACTCATAACCAGTCCACTTCATCCTTGTGCTCTTCGAAATCGGCACGCATCACCTCAATCAGCTCCACCATATCTTGTGGAATAGGCGCATGCCATTCCATTTCAATGCCGGAGATCGGGTGATAAAGACGCAGCATGGTTGCATGTAGCGCCTGGCGGTCAAACTTACGCAGCGTGGAGATAAACGCTTCCGAAGCACCTTTTGGCGGACGCGGACGGCCACCATAAACCGGATCGCCCACCAGCGGATGGGTGATATGGGCCATATGCACGCGGATCTGGTGCGTACGTCCTGTTTCCAGACGCAGCCGCAGACGCGTGTGCACACGGAAGTGTTCCATAATGCGATAGTGAGTGACCGCCGGTTTGCCCATGGGATGTACCGCCATGTGAGTACGTTTGGTCGGGTGGCGGCTGATTGGCTCATCCACCGTGCCACCAGCAGTCATATGACCAATTGCTACCGCTTCATACTCACGAGTAATTTCACGTCGTTGCAGAGATTCCACCAGGCGCGTCTGGGCTGGAACGGTTTTTGCCACAACCATCAGGCCAGTGGTGTCTTTATCCAGACGATGGACAATACCCGCACGCGGTACATCGGCAATGGGTGGATAGTAATGAAGCAACGCATTCAATACCGTGCCATCCGGGTTACCCGCGCCAGGATGTACCACCAGGTCGCGCGGTTTATTAATGACGATGATGTCTTCATCTTCATAGACGATATCCAGCGGGATATCCTGCGGTTCAAAACGCGCTTCTTCTTCAATCTCGGCGTTGATGGCCACCAGCTCGCCACCTAATACTTTTTCTTTCGGCTTATCACAAACTTTGCCGTTAACCAGCACGCGCTGGTCGAGGATCCATTCTTTTATTCGCGAACGTGAATAATCCGGGAACATTTCGGCTAAAGCCTGATCTAAGCGTTGACCGAGTTGGTTTTCGGACACTGTTGCAGTGAGTTCTACTCGTTGTGCCATATATACTGCTTCTTCGTTTATCGTTGGGGTTTTACGGCTTTGCCGTTTAATATAGTGTGCTATTGTAGCTGGTCTTAACCGGGAGCAGGAACAGAGAATCTCCCGTATTACATTTTGAGGAAAGTCAAAACGTCATGACGCGCATGAAATATCTGGTGGCAGCCGCCACACTTAGCCTGTTTTTGGCGGGTTGCTCGGGGTCAAAGGAAGAAGTACCTGATAATCCGCCAAATGAAATTTACGCGACTGCACAACAAAAGCTGCAGGACGGTAACTGGAGACAGGCAATAACGCAACTGGAAGCGTTAGATAATCGCTATCCGTTTGGTCCGTATTCGCAGCAGGTGCAGCTGGATCTCATCTACGCCTACTATAAAAACGCCGATCTGCCGTTAGCACAGGCTGCCATCGATCGTTTTATTCGCCTCAACCCGACCCATCCGAATATCGATTATGTCATGTACATGCGTGGCCTGACCAATATGGCGCTGGATGACAGTGCGCTGCAAGGGTTCTTTGGCGTTGACCGTAGCGATCGCGATCCTCAACATGCCCGAGCTGCGTTTAGTGACTTTTCCAAACTGGTGCGCGGCTATCCAAACAGCCAGTACACCACTGATGCAACCAAACGTCTGGTGTTCCTGAAAGATCGTCTGGCGAAATATGAATACTCCGTTGCAGAGTACTACACCGAACGTGGCGCATGGGTTGCCGTCGTCAACCGCGTCGAAGGCATGCTGCGTGACTACCCGGATACCCAGGCTACACGTGATGCGCTGCCGCTGATGGAAAATGCTTACCGCCAGATGCAGATGAACGCTCAGGCTGAAAAAGTCGCGAAAATTATTGCCGCTAACAGCAGCAACACTTAACTGGTGTGATATACGCAAAACGGCAGCCCTGGAGCTGCCGTTTTTTTATTCGATTTGAACGCTAACTAAAGCGATTCAGTCGCGACTGATCCTATCAAATATGGCTCGCTTTGAGACATTCCTCAAGTAAAAAAACACCTCTTCCTGCGATTTCTCACAAAAAAACTTCGTTGACAAAAAGTGACAAAATTATGAGATTTTCATCACACATTTTGACATCAGGAGCGGTATGCTGAATTCACCAAGACGGGAAGACAAGAGGTAAAATTTATGACAATGAACATTACCAGCAAACAAATGGAAATTACTCCGGCAATCCGCCAACATGTCGAAGACCGTCTCGCCAAACTGGAAAAATGGCAAACGCACCTGATTAATCCGCATATCATTCTGTCCAAGGAACCACAAGGGTTCGTTGCTGACGCCACTATCAATACACCTAACGGCGTTCTGGTTGCCAGTGGTAAACATGAAGATATGTACACTGCAATTAACGAATTGATCAACAAGCTGGAACGGCAGCTCAATAAACTGCAGCACAAAGGCGAAGCACGTCGTGCCGCAACGTCGGTGAAAGACGCCAACTTCGTCGAAGAAGTTGAAGAAGAGTAGTCCTTTATATTGAGTGTATCGCCAACGCGCCTTCGGGCGCGTTTTTTGTTGACAGCATGAAAACAGTACGGGTACTGTACTGAAGTTGCTTAAGGAAACAAACATGAAACAAACGCCGTTTTTCTTCGCATTCTTTTTTACCTTCCCCTGAATGGGAGGCGTTTCGTCGTGTGAAACAGAATGCGAAGACGAACAATAAGGCCTCCCAAATCGGGAGGCCTTTTTTATTGATAACAAAAAAGGCAACACTATGACATCGGAAAACCCGTTACTGGCGCTGCGCGAGAAAATTAGCACGCTGGACGAAAAATTGCTGGCGTTACTGGCAGAGCGGCGCGAGCTAGCCGTTGAGGTGGGAAAAGCCAAACTGCTTTCTCATCGCCCGGTACGTGATATCGATCGTGAGCGCGATTTGCTGGAAAGATTAATTACGCTTGGTAAGACACACCATCTGGATGCCCACTACATTACTCGCCTGTTCCAGCTCATCATTGAAGATTCCGTATTAACTCAGCAGGCTTTACTCCAGCAGCATCTCAATAAAATTAATCCGCACTCAGCCCGCATTGCTTTTCTCGGGCCCAAAGGCTCTTATTCACATCTTGCGGCGCGCCAGTACGCTGCCCGTCACTTTGAGCAATTCATTGAAAGCGGCTGCGCCAAATTTGCCGATATTTTTAATCAGGTGGAAACTGGCCAGGCCGACTATGCCGTCGTACCGATCGAAAACACCAGCTCCGGTGCCATAAACGACGTTTACGATCTGCTGCAACATACCAGCTTGTCGATTGTTGGCGAGATGACGTTAACTATCGACCATTGTTTGCTGGTTTCCGGCACCACCGATTTATCGACTATCAACATGGTCTACAGCCACCCGCAGCCGTTCCAGCAATGCAGCAAATTCCTTAACCGTTACCCGCACTGGAAGATTGAATATACCGAGAGTACGTCTGCGGCAATGGAAAAAGTTGCACAGGAAAAATCACCACATGTCGCTGCGCTGGGGAGCGAAGCTGGCGGTTCCTTGTACGGTTTACAGGTACTGGAGCGCATTGAGGCGAATCAACGACAAAACTTCACCCGATTTGTGGTGCTGGCACGTAAAGCCATTAACGTGTCTGACCAGGTTCCGGCAAAAACCACACTGTTAATGGCTACCGGACAACAAGCCGGTGCTCTGGTTGAAGCGTTGCTGGTATTGCGCAACCACAATCTGATTATGACCCGTCTGGAATCACGCCCGATTCACGGTAATCCGTGGGAAGAGATGTTTTATCTGGATATTCAGGCCAATCTTGAATCCGTGGAAATGCAAAAGGCGTTAAAAGAGTTAGGGGAAATCACCCGTTCAATGAAGGTATTGGGCTGTTACCCAAGTGAAAACGTAGTGCCTGTTGATCCAACCTGATGAAAAAAGCCGGATGATGTGAATCATCCGGCACAGGGTTATTACTGGCGGCTATCATTCGCCTGACGCAATAATACGCGGCTTTCATTCTGGAAGCGTTGTGCGTAATCGCCAAACCAGTGCTCCACCTTGCGGAAGCTGTCAATAAACGCCTGCTTATCGCCCTGCTCCAGCAACTCAATCGCCTCACCAAAACGCTTATAGTAACGTTTGATCAATGCCAGATTACGTTCTGAAGACATAATAATGTCGGCATAAAGCTGCGGATCCTGGGCAAACAGTCGCCCGACCATCGCCAGCTCAAGACGATATATGGGCGAAGAGAGTGCCAGAAGCTGCTCAAGCTGAACATTTTCTTCTGCCAGATGCAGGCCATAAGCAAAAGTGGCAAAGTGGCGCAACGCCTGGATAAACGCCATATTCTGATCATGTTCGACGGCGCTAATGCGATGCAGTCGCGCGCCCCAGACCTGAATTTGTTCAAGAAACCATTGGTACGCTTCTGGCTGGCGTCCATCACACCAGACCACGACCTGCTTCGCCAGGCTGCCGCTATCCGGACCAAACATCGGGTGAAGCCCCAGCACTGGACCATCATGCGCCGCCAGCATGGCCTGTAACGGCCCATTTTTCACTGATGCCAGATCGACCAGAATACAGTCTTGCGGTAAACGTGGTAATTTGCCGATAACTTGTTCTGTAACATGAATCGGCACGCTGACAATCACCATACCGGCATCGGCAACAATCTCATCCGCGCGATCCCAGTCATGTTGCTCCAGAATCCGTACCTGATAGCCAGAGAGCGTCAACATCTTCTCGAACAAGCGCCCCATCTGACCGCCGCCACCAACAATAACTACTGGACGTAGTGAAGGACAAAGCGTTTTAAATCCTTTGTCGTTTTCGCTGGAGTAGGACTCACGCATTACCCGACGCAGAACATCTTCAATCAGATCTGGCGGAACGCCGAGGGCTTCCGCCTCTGCGCGCCGCGAGGCCAGCATGGATGCCTCGCGCTCCGGTACATAAATGGGCAACCCAAAGCGGCTTTTCACCTCACCGACTTCAGCAACCAGCTCCAGACGCTTTGCTAATAAATTCAGCAGCTCTTTATCGACTTCATCAATTTGATCGCGTAATGCGGTCAACTCAGCAACCATAATAAACCTCTTAAGCCACGCGTGCCGTCAGCTGCCCATTCAGATCCTGATGAATTTCACGCAGCAAGGCATCGGTCATTTCCCAGCTTATGCAGGCATCTGTTACGGATACACCGTATTTCATTTCACTGCGCGGTTGCTCGGAAGACTGATTGCCTTCGTGGATGTTACTTTCGATCATCAGACCAATAATTGAGCGATTGCCATCTTTAATTTGGGCAACCACGGATTCTGCCACCGCAGGCTGACGGCGATAATCTTTATTGGAATTACCGTGGCTGCAATCTACCATCAGTGAGGGGCGCAGTCCCGCCTGTTCCATCTCTTTTTCACATTGCGCGACATCCGCCGGGCTATAGTTCGGTGCTTTTCCGCCACGCAGGATCACATGTCCGTCCGGATTACCCTGAGTTTGTAGCAGCGCCACCTGTCCTGCCTGATTAATACCAACAAAGCGATGCGGTTGTGCAGCGGCACGCATAGCATTGATTGCCGTTGCCAGACTGCCATCAGTGCCGTTTTTAAAACCAACCGGCATGGAAAGCCCGGATGCCATTTCACGGTGCGTTTGCGATTCCGTGGTACGAGCACCAATTGCCGACCAGCTAAATAGATCACCCAAATATTGCGGGCTGTTTGGATCTAACGCTTCCGTCGCCAACGGTAATCCCATATCTACCAGTTCCAACAGCAACTTACGTGCAATCTTTAATCCTGTTTCAACATCAAAGGAGCCATCCATATGTGGATCGTTAATCAACCCTTTCCAGCCGACAGTGGTACGGGGCTTTTCAAAATAGACGCGCATCACCAAATAGAGGCTATCGCTGACCTCTGCGGCAAGGGCTTTAAATCGACGAGCATATTCCAGTGCAGTTTCAGGATCATGAATGGAACAAGGACCACACACCACCAGCAGCCGGGGATCGCGCCCGGCGATGATATCTGAAATAGTTTTACGCGAATCAGCAATCTGGGCCTCTTGTTGTCGGCTTAATGGAAAAGCTGCCTTCAACTGTTCCGGGGTCATCAGAACCTGTTCGTCGGTAATATGTACGTTGTTCAGCGCGTCTTTTTGCATGATGGCGATCCTGTTTATGCTCGTTTGCGATAGTTGATCCTCAGCGAGGATGACGCAACGATATCACAACAAGTAAAGATTTCAATCCATATTTCGTAAATAATATTTTACACCAGCAATTCAGATACGTTTTAACCACCAATAAATGTACAAATAAATTTACACGCACAATAAAAACAATCCGCTATGCTTTGAAAAAGGAGAAAAAACAATGAAACACTTTATCGCCCCTTTGTTAGCTTTGGTTGTTAGCGGCTGTCAGATTGATCCCTATACTCACGCACCAACCTTGACCAGCACTGACTGGTATGATGTTGGTATGGAAGATGCGATATCAGGCGTTGCTATAAAAAATGACGATGCTTTTAACGATTCACAGGCTGATCGGGGGATATATCTTAAAGGATATGCCGAAGGGCAAAAGAAAACCTGCCAGGTCGATTTTACTTATGCCCGAGGGCTTTCCGGTAAAAGTTTCCCTGCCAGCTGCAACAATGTAGAAAATGCCAGCCAATTGCATGAAGTATGGCAAAAAGGAGCTGATGAAAATGCCCGCACGATGAGACTTAATTAATTTAAATCCCACCACAAAATTAATCATAAGATTTAACTTATTCGATTTTTAATTCTCTTCTGGATGACGACTACACAAAAGAATGATATTTTAATAAACATTCTGAAAAATTTTCGATGCGTTTCGAGCGAAGATGGTGAGGATCCCTGAATGCGCTTTTCTCACCTACTGTTCTTACTGCTGCTATTCCTTCTGGCAGGCGCGCCATTACTCGCTCAGGAAACCACTGACGTTGCGAAAAATGTGCGTTTAATGGTTTCCGGTATCGTAAGCTACACTCGCTGGCCGACGGTATCTGGTCCACCAAGACTATGTATTTTTTCATCTTCACGATTTAGCACCGCCCTGCAAGAGAAAGGTGCGACGCCTTTGCCTTATCTGCCTGTCATCGTTAACAACAAACAAGAGGCGATGATTTCAGGCTGCAATGGTTTTTATTTTGGCAGCGAGTCACCGACATTCCAGACAGAATTAATCGAACAATATCCGTCTAAGGCGTTATTATTAATTGCCGAACAAAATACCGAGTGCATTATTGGCAGCGCATTTTGTCTGGTCATCAACAATAATAACGTCAGGTTTGCCGTAAACCTGGATGCCTTATCGCGTAGTGGTGTTAAGGTCAACCCGGATGTCTTAATGCTCGCACGGAAGAAAAACGATGGATAACGATAATTCTCTTCATAAGCGCCCCACGTTTAAAAGAGCATTACGCAACATCAGCATGACCAGCATATTTATCACTATGACGCTGATCTGGCTGCTGCTTTCCGTGACGTCAGTACTAACCCTGAAACAATACGCGCAAAAAAACCTGGCACTAACCGCTGCGACAATGACTTACAGCCTGGAAGCTGCGGTCGTTTTTGCCGATGGTCCTGCAGCAACAGAAACTCTGGCCGCACTAGGTCAGCAAGGCCAATTTTCAACCGCAGAAGTGCGTGATAATCAGCAAAACATTATTGCTTCCTGGCACTACACTGCCAGAGAACCGGGAGATACCTTCAGTAATTTCATTAGCCACTGGCTCTTTCCGGCTCCCGTCATTCAGCCGATTCGCCACAATGGCGAAACTATTGGCGAAGTGCAGTTAACCGCACGCGACAGCTCAATTAGCCATTTTATCTGGTTTTCACTCGCTGTCCTGACTGCATGTATTCTGCTGGCATCAGGCATCGCGATTACCCTCACCCGCCATTTGCACAATGGTCTGGTTGAAGCGTTAAAAAACATCACCGATGTCGTACATGATGTGCGTTCCAACCGCAATTTTTCCCGACGAGTTTCGGAAGAACGTATCGCAGAGTTTCACCGCTTCGCTCTCGACTTCAACAGTCTGCTGGATGAAATGGAAGAGTGGCAGCTTCGCTTACAGGCCAAAAATGCGCAGCTTCTACGTACCGCGCTACATGACCCATTAACCGGGCTGGCTAACCGCGCAGCGTTTCGTAGTGGCATCAACACGTTGATGAACAGTTCCGATGCCCGAAAAACGTCGGCATTACTGTTTCTTGATGGCGATAATTTCAAATATATCAATGATACCTGGGGTCATGCGACGGGAGATCAGGTCTTGATTGAAGTGGCAAAACGATTAGCTGAATTTGGTGGGCTGCGACATCAGGCATACCGCATTGGCGGCGATGAATTCGCTATGGTCCTCTATGGCGTGCAGTCGGAATCTGAAGTGCAGCGGATTTGCACGGCACTGACACAAATTTTTAATCGACCATTCGATCTTAATAATGGCCATCAAACCACTATGACATTAAGCATTGGTTACGCGATGACCATTGAGCACGTCTCCGCCGAAAAATTACAAGAGCTGGCCGACCATAATATGTATCAGGCCAAACACCAGCGCGCTAAAAAGCTGGTGAAATAACAAGGAAATATCTACATGATAAAGCAACTGGTAGTTCCCCTGGTGTTCTCTTCACTGATACTGACTGGCTGCCAGTCACCACAAGGGAAGTTTACTCCAGAACAAGTCGCCGCTATGCAGTCTTATGGTTTTACTGAATCCGCTGGCGACTGGTCGCTGGGCTTATCTGATACCATTCTGTTTGCTAAAAATGACTACAAACTGCTCCCGGAAAGTCAGCAACAGATCCAGACCATGGCCGCAAAACTGACCTCCACAGGCTTAACCCATGCCCGTATGGATGGACATACCGACAATTACGGCGAAGACAGTTACAACGAAGCTTTATCGCTGAAGCGGGCAAATGTCGTCGCCGATGCGTGGGCAGAAGGTGGGCAAATTCCTCGCAGCAATCTCACCACTCAGGGCTTAGGGAAAAAATACCCCATCGCCAGTAACAAGACCGCACAGGGTCGCGCCGAGAACCGTCGCGTCGCTGTGGTGATTAGTGCACCGTAAACGCAATTTCAATAAATAAAAAAAGGGCCAGCCAATTGGCCAGCCCTTCTTAACAGGATGTCGCTTAAGCGAAATCTTAGTTAAGACGCTCTTTGATACGAGCAGCCTTACCAGTACGCTCACGCAGGTAGTACAGTTTAGCTTTACGAACAGCACCACGACGTTTGACAGAAATGCTGTCAACTACCGGAGAGTGAGTCTGGAAGACACGCTCAACGCCTTCGCCGTTGGAAATTTTACGAACAGTGAATGCAGAGTGCAGACCGCGGTTACGAATAGCGATAACCACGCCCTCGAATGCCTGCAGACGTTTTTTGGAACCTTCAACAACCCATACTTTCACTTCCACGGTATCACCCGGACGGAAGGAAGGTACGTCCTGCTTCATCTGCTCTTGTTCAAGTTGCTTAATAATGTTGCTCATAATTTAATCTCTTATCCTGGGTAAACTGATATCTCGGGGGCTTACGCCATCCCATCATGTTTATGTTGCTGTTGTGCGTGTTCCGTTTTGAACTCCGCCAGCAACCTTGCTTGCTCTTCAGTCAGAGCCAGGTTTTCCAGAAGTTCAGGTCTTCTAAGCCAGGTACGGCCCAGCGACTGTTTCAAACGCCAGCGACGTATCTCGGCATGGTTGCCCGACAGTAACACTGACGGAACTTCCATCCCTTCTAACACCTCAGGCCGCGTATAGTGCGGGCAATCCAGCAATCCTTCAGCAAAGGAATCTTCCGTTGCCGAGGCTTCATGTCCCAGTACTCCCGGAATAAACCGGGAAACGGAGTCAATCAGCGTCATTGCTGGTAACTCACCACCACTGAGAACGTAATCACCGATTGACCATTCTTCGTCAATTTCGGTTTGGATCACGCGCTCATCTATACCTTCGTAGCGACCGCACACCAGAATCAATTTTTGATTCGTTGCCAGTTCGCTGACGCCCGCTTGATCAAGCTTGCGTCCCTGTGGTGACAGATAAATCACCTTTGCGCCTTCACCCGCCGCGGCTTTTGCTGCATGAATGGCGTCCCGCAAGGGTTGCACCATCATTAACATCCCCGGTCCGCCGCCGTAAGGACGATCGTCCACGGTACGGTGCCGGTCATGCGTGAAGTCGCGAGGACTCCAGCTCTGGATGCTCAGCAGGCCATTTTTAACTGCCCGGCCAGTTACCCCGTAATCGGTAATTGCGCGGAACATTTCAGGAAACAGGCTAATTATGCCAATCCACATAGCGCCGTCTTTTACCGTTTATCCGGTGGTTTAAAAACCAGGATCCCAATCTACTTCGATTGAACGAGTAGTGAGATCGACTTTCTTGATAACCTGCCCATCGAGGAACGGTACGAGACGTTCCTTGATACCAAACGCATCTTTCAGGTTTGCCTTAATGACGAGAACGTCATTAGATCCGGTTTCCATCATATCGACGACTTTACCGAGATCGTAGCCTTCAGTGGTTACTACCTGGCAGCCCACCAGGTCTTTCCAGTAGTAGTCGCCCTCTTCAAGCTGAGGCAGTTGCGATGAATCCACGACAATTTCACAATTCGTCAGCAGGTTCGCCGCATCACGATCGTCAACGCCTTTCAGCTTGATGATCATGTCCTGATTGTGGTGCTTCCAGCTTTCCAGCTGGACTTGCTGCCACTGACCCGCCTTCTGGATAAACCAGGGCTGATAGTCAAAAATGCTTTCGGCGTCTTCGGTGGAAGAAAACACTCTGAGCCACCCACGAATACCGTAAGACGAACCCATTTTTCCCAAAACGATGGGATCAACAGGTGCTTGCGCGGTGAGTTGTTTGCTCATCATGACCACCGTGACAGATTAAGCTGCTTTGTTTACTTCTTTGATCAGCGCAGCAACGCGATCAGAAATAGTTGCGCCCTGGCCAACCCAGTGAGCGATGCGATCCAGATCCAGGCGAGTGCCTTCTTCTTTTTCGCTAGCGATTGGGTTGAAGAAACCAACGCGCTCGATGAAGCGACCGTTGCGTGCATTACGGCTGTCAGCGACAACAACCTGGTAGAACGGACGCTTTTTAGCGCCGTGACGTGCTAAACGAATAGTTACCATAACATCCTCTTGTGTGAATAAAACAACCGGACCCCATCGAGGAACGGAGTCCGGTGTCATATTAAAAGCCCGAAAATTTTACTGATTTCTGGAGAAAATGCAATCAGCAGTTAATAACTCTGTCGCATAAGGTCATTTAGCGACCAGGAAATCCCGGTGGCATCATCCCTTTCATGCTTCTCATCATCTTCGCCATTCCGCCCTTCTTCATTTTCTTCATCATGCGCTGCATGTCGTCGAACTGCTTCAGAAGGCGGTTAACGTCCTGCACCTGCATACCGCAACCGGCAGCGATACGACGCTTACGCGAACCTTTGATGATTTCTGGCTTAGCGCGCTCTTTCATCGTCATCGAGTTGATGATGGCTTCCATACGCACCAGCACTTTATCGTCCATCTGCGACTTGACGTTATCCGGGATCTGCCCCATGCCCGGCAGCTTGCCCATCAGGCTAGCCATGCCGCCCATATTTTTCATCTGCCGCAGTTGCTCAAGGAAGTCGTTGAGATCGAAGCCGTCGCCTTTTTTCAGCTTGCTGGCTAATTTCTCTGCCTGCGCACGGTCAACTTTGCTTTCGATATCTTCGATCAGCGACAGAACATCGCCCATGCCGAGAATACGGGAAGCGATACGGTCCGGGTGGAACGGCTCCAGCGCCTCTGTTTTCTCGCCAACACCGAGGAACTTGATCGGTTTGCCAGTGATGTGACGAATAGAGAGCGCCGCACCGCCGCGGGCATCGCCATCCACTTTGGTCAACACTACGCCGGTAAGCGGCAGCGCTTCGTTGAAGGCTTTCGCGGTATTCGCGGCATCCTGACCGGTCATGGCGTCAACCACAAACAGGGTTTCAACCGGATTAATCGACGCATGGACCTGTTTGATCTCGTCCATCATCGCTTCGTCAACGTGCAGACGACCGGCGGTATCCACCAGCAGCACGTCGTAGAATTTCAGTTTGGCTTCTTTCAGCGCCGCGTTAACGATATCTACCGGCTTCTGACCAACATCGGAAGGGAAGAAATCAACGCCCACCTGCTCTGCCAGCGTCTCAAGCTGTTTGATTGCCGCCGGGCGATAAACGTCGGCAGAAACCACCAGCACTTTCTTCTTGTGCTTCTCGCGCAGGAACTTACCGAGTTTACCCACGCTGGTTGTTTTACCGGCACCTTGCAGGCCCGCCATCAGCACGACCGCAGGCGGTTGCGCCGCCAGGTTCAGGGTCTGGTTCTCTTCGCCCATCGCCGCAATCAGTTCGTTACGGACGATTTTGACGAACTCCTGCCCCGGCGTCAGGCTTTTATTAACTTCATGACCAACCGCTTTCTCTTTTACGCGATTGATAAACTCACGCACTACCGGCAGAGCGACGTCCGCCTCCAGCAGCGCCATGCGCACTTCGCGCAGCGTATCTTTTACGTTGTCTTCAGTGAGGCGTCCACGGCCACTGATATTGCGCAGCGTGCGCGACAAACGATCGGTTAAATTATCAAACATTGTCTCTCGCCTGGGGTGGAAACGGTTGGCCGCAATCGCGACACATCATCAGTATTTTGCCGCAGTATAACATGAAGGCGTCTTTGTTGTTATGCAACGGTTGGAGCAGCGTTCACCTGACGCTATACTGCTTCTCTTTCTTATTGCTCAAACTGTCGACATTACTATGCCCGTTTTTGCTCTGCTCGCGCTTGTCGCCTACTCCGTCAGTCTTGCGCTGATTGTTCCCGGTCTGCTGCAAAAAAACGGCGGCTGGCGGCGCATGGCTATTATTTCTGCGGTCATCGCGCTGGTCTGCCACGCAATCGCTCTGGAAGCCCGCATCCTGCCCGACGGTGATAGCGGACAAAACCTCAGCCTGCTGAACGTTGGTTCATTGGTCAGTTTGATGATCTGTACGGTAATGACCATTGTGGCTTCTCGCAATCGTGGCTGGTTGCTGCTACCCATTGTCTATGCCTTTGCGCTTATCAACCTGGCGCTGGCGACCTTCATGCCCAATGAATACATCACCCATCTGGAAGCAACGCCAGGGATGCTGGTGCACATTGGCTTATCGCTCTTTTCCTATGCCACGCTAATTATCGCCGCCCTGTATGCGCTGCAACTGGCATGGATTGATTACCAACTGAAGAACAAGAAGTTGGCATTCAGTCAGGAAATGCCGCCATTGATGAGTATCGAGCGTAAAATGTTCCACATTACGCAGATTGGCGTGGTGCTGTTAACGCTTACTCTTTGCACTGGCCTGTTCTACATGCACAACTTATTTAGCATGGAAAATATCGACAAGGCTGTGCTCTCTATCGTGGCGTGGTTTGTCTATATTGTGCTGCTGTGGGGACATTATCATGAAGGATGGCGTGGACGCCGCGTCGTCTGGTTTAACGTTGCGGGTGCAGTCATTCTGACACTGGCCTATTTCGGCAGCCGAATTGTCCAGCAGTTAATCAGCTAAACCCAGAAAAGGAGTTTCCCCTGGAACACATTTCTACTACTACGTTGATCATTATTCTGATCATCATGGTGGTCATTTCAGCCTATTTTTCCGGGTCCGAAACCGGAATGATGACCCTCAACCGCTATCGTCTGCGGCATATGGCAAAACAGGGTAATCGCTCGGCCAAACGGGTCGAAAAATTGCTGCGTAAGCCAGACCGCCTGATAAGCCTGGTGTTAATCGGCAATAACCTGGTCAATATTCTTGCCTCCGCGCTCGGCACTATTGTTGGGATGCGTTTGTACGGCGATGCGGGCGTGGCAATTGCGACTGGTGTGCTGACTTTTGTCGTACTGGTTTTTGCTGAAGTATTGCCGAAAACCATTGCCGCGCTGTACCCGGAAAAAGTCGCTTATCCGAGTAGTTTTCTGTTAGCACCGCTGCAAATTTTGATGATGCCGCTGGTCTGGTTGCTGAATGCTATTACCCGCATGTTAATGCGCATGATGGGCATCAAAACCGATATTGTGGTTAGCGGCTCTTTGAGCAAAGAAGAGTTGCGCACCATCGTGCACGAATCGCGCTCACAAATTTCCCGTCGCAATCAGGATATGCTGCTTTCGGTACTCGATCTGGAAAAAATGACCGTTGATGACATCATGGTGCCGCGCAGTGAAATTATAGGTATTGATATCAACGATGACTGGAAATCGATTCTGCGCCAACTCTCCCACTCACCTCACGGGCGCATCGTGCTCTACCGTGATTCGCTGGACGACGCCATCAGTATGCTGCGAGTACGTGAAGCCTGGCGGTTGATGTCGGAGAAAAAAGAGTTCACCAAAGAAACCATGCTGCGCGCCGCGGACGAGATCTATTTTGTGCCCGAAGGTACGCCGCTCAGCACGCAGTTGGTAAAGTTTCAGCGCAACAAAAAGAAAGTCGGCCTGGTCGTCAACGAGTATGGAGACATTCAGGGGCTGGTGACGGTTGAAGATATTCTGGAAGAGATTGTCGGCGATTTCACTACGTCGATGTCGCCAACACTTGCCGAAGAAGTCACGCCGCAAAACGACGGTTCGGTGATTATTGATGGCACTGCCAACGTGCGGGAAATCAACAAAGCCTTTAACTGGCATCTACCGGAAGATGATGCCCGCACGGTTAATGGCGTCATTCTTGAGGCACTGGAAGAGATCCCGGTTGCAGGCACCCGCGTGCGTATTGGCGAGTACGATATCGATATTCTCGACGTACAGGACAATATGATTAAGCAGGTAAAAGTTTTTCCTGTGAAACCGCTGCGCGAGAGTGTGGCGGAGTAAAAAAAACGGCCCGGCATTCGCATGCTGGGCCGTGATTTATTACGAAAACAGAAATTAAGCTTTTGCCTTCGCTACAGTAACCATCGCCGCGCGAATCGTACGACCGTTCAGCGTATAACCTTTCTGCATAATACCCAGTACGTTACCTGGCGCAACGTCATCAGATTCCACCATTGCGATAGCCTGATGCACATTCGGGTCCAGCGGCACGTTAGTTTCTGCGATCACTTCAACGCCAAACTTACGCACAACATCCAGCATCGACTTCAGCGTCAGCTCAATGCCTTCAACCATCGCGGACATATCCGGGTTAGCTTTATCAGCCACTTCCAGCGCACGATCCAGGCTATCAATCACCGGCAGTAATTCGTTGATGAATTTCTCCAGCGCAAATTTGTGGGCTTTTTCGATATCCAGTTCAGTACGACGACGCAGGTTTTCCATTTCGGCTTTTACGCGCAAAATACCGTCACGTTCACGGGTCTGAGCTTCAGCCAGCTGAGCTTCGAGATTCGCAATTTTTTCATCGCGCGGATCCACCTGCTCAGCAGAAGCTTCTGGCTCAACTGCCTCAATCTCTTCGTGCTGATCCATGATAATTTCTTCCGGGGCTTGCCCCTCAGGCGTTTTCTGTTCTTTACTACTCATGAATTTCTCCGCGTTTTTTTCGCATTCATCTCGCTAACTTCGCTTATTATGGGGATCAGTTTCAGGGTTTCAAGGGAAGCACTCACATTGTCATCAATCTTCGCAACAAGGACCTCGGAAAAATGAATAATCATTTCAAGTGTATTGGCATTGTGGGACACCCACGGCACCCTACTGCACTGACAACACATGAAATGCTCTACCGCTGGCTGTGCACAAAAGGTTACGAGGTCATCGTTGAGCAACAAATCGCTCACGAACTGCAACTGAAGAATGTGAAAACTGGCACGCTCGCGGAGATTGGGCAACTGGCTGATCTCGCGGTAGTCGTTGGTGGCGACGGTAATATGCTGGGCGCGGCGCGCACACTCGCCCGTTACGATATTAAAGTTATTGGAATCAACCGTGGCAATCTGGGTTTCCTGACTGACCTTGACCCCGATAACGCCCAGCAACAATTAGCCGATGTGCTGGAAGGCCACTACATCAGCGAGAAACGTTTTTTGCTGGAAGCGCAAGTCTGTCAGCAAGATTGCCAGAAACGCATCAGCACTGCGATTAACGAAGTGGTACTTCATCCAGGCAAAGTGGCGCATATGATTGAGTTCGAAGTGTATATCGACGAAATCTTTGCGTTTTCTCAGCGATCTGACGGACTAATTATTTCAACGCCAACAGGCTCCACTGCCTATTCCCTCTCTGCGGGCGGTCCTATTCTGACACCCTCTCTGGATGCAATTACCCTGGTGCCCATGTTCCCGCATACGTTGTCAGCACGACCACTGGTCATAAACAGCAGCAGCACGATCCGTCTGCGTTTTTCGCATCGCCGTAACGACCTGGAAATCAGTTGCGACAGCCAGATAGCACTGCCGATTCAGGAAGGTGAAGATGTCCTGATTCGTCGCTGTGATTATCATCTGAATTTGATTCATCCGAAAGATTACAGCTATTTCAATACATTAAGCACCAAGCTCGGCTGGTCAAAAAAATTATTCTAATTTTACGCCAGCCTCTTTACTGTATATAAAACCAGTTTATACTGTACACAATAACAGTAATGGTTTTTCATACAGGAAAACGACTATGTTGGCACAACTGACCATCAGCAACTTTGCTATCGTTCGTGAGCTTGAGATTGATTTTCACAGCGGCATGACCGTAATAACCGGTGAAACCGGCGCGGGTAAATCTATTGCGATAGATGCCCTCGGCCTTTGTCTCGGTGGTCGCGCTGAAGCCGACATGGTGCGTACCGGCGCTGCTCGCGCTGACCTGTGCGCCCGTTTTTCACTGAAAGATACGCCAGCGGCTCTGCGCTGGCTGGAAGAAAACCAACTGGAAGATGGCCGTGAATGCCTGCTTCGTCGCGTAATCAGTAGCGATGGTCGCTCCCGTGGTTTCATCAACGGTACAGCTGTTCCTCTGTCACAACTGCGCGAACTGGGTCAGTTGCTGATTCAGATCCATGGTCAGCACGCTCATCAATTACTCACCAAATCCGAGCACCAAAAATTCCTGCTTGATGGCTATGCCAATGAAACCTCTCTGCTCCAGGAAATGACCGTACGTTATCAGTTGTGGCACCAAAGCTGCCGCGACCTCGCGCACCATCAACAACTAAGTCAGGAACGCGCCGCCCGTGCGGAACTGCTGCAATACCAATTAAAAGAACTTAACGAATTTAATCCGCAGCCCGGAGAGTTTGAGCAAATTGACGAAGAGTACAAACGTCTGGCGAACAGCGGTCAATTACTGACTACCAGTCAAAATGCATTGGCATTAATGGCCGACGGTGAAGACGCAAACCTGCAAAGTCAGCTTTACACGGCTAAACAACTGGTGAGCGAATTGATTGGCATGGACAGCAAACTGTCCGGCGTACTTGATATGCTGGAAGAAGCTACCATCCAGATTTCTGAAGCCAGCGACGAACTGCGCCACTACTGCGATCGTCTGGATCTCGATCCCAACCGACTGTTTGAACTTGAACAGCGCATCTCAAAACAAATTTCGCTGGCACGTAAACATCACGTCAGCCCTGAGGCATTGCCACAGTATTACCAGTCGCTACTGGAAGAACAGCAGCAACTGGACGATCAGGCCGACTCACAAGAAACGCTCGCGCTGGCGGTAACGAAACATCATCAGCAAGCACTGGAAACGGCACACGCGTTACACCAGCAACGCCAGCATTATGCAAATGAGTTGGCACAACTGATCACCGATAGTATGCATGCACTCTCTATGCCGCATGGGCAGTTTACGATTGATGTTAAATTTGACGAGCATCACCTGGGCATTGACGGTGCCGATCGTATTGAGTTTCGGGTAACCACCAACCCAGGTCAGCCAATGCAGCCTATTGCCAAAGTCGCATCCGGTGGTGAGTTGTCCCGCATCGCATTGGCAATCCAGGTCATCACTGCGCGTAAAATGGAAACCCCGGCACTGATTTTTGATGAAGTGGATGTAGGGATTAGCGGTCCAACAGCGGCAGTTGTCGGCAAACTGCTACGTCAGCTTGGCGAATCAACCCAGGTGATGTGTGTTACCCATTTGCCGCAAGTCGCAGGATGCGGTCATCAACACTATTTTGTCAGCAAAGAAACCGATGGCGCGATGACCGAAACTCATATGGAGTCGCTGGACAAAAAAGCGCGGTTACAGGAGCTGGCGCGCCTGCTTGGTGGCAGTGAAGTCACACGTAACACACTGGCGAATGCGAAAGAACTGCTTGCGGCGTAAACTTTTTTCCTGCTTTACGGTCAGAGTAAACAGCAAAACGCCGTAAGACCGGAAAGCAAAAGGTTTTAAAGTGATGAAAGGTCTATTATCATCGGCATATTACAGATGAGCCACGTACTGCTCGGGCCCGAAAAGGAATCAAATCACTATGCGCTGTAAAACGCTGACTGCTGCAGCAGCAGTACTATTGATGTTGACCGCAGGCTGTTCCACTCTGGAGCGAGTGGTTTACCGTCCTGACATCAACCAAGGGAACTATCTGACCGCTAACGACGTATCCAAAATACGTGTTGGCATGACGCAACAACAAGTTGCGTACGCATTGGGTACACCGCTGATGTCCGATCCATTTGGTACGAATACCTGGTTCTATGTGTTCCGTCAGCAACCAGGCCATGAAGGTGTAACACAGCAAACGCTGACGCTGACCTTTAACAGTAGCGGTGTGTTGACCAACATTGATAACAAACCCGCGCTGACTGGCAACGAATAAAATTTGCTGTTTATAGCGATTAAAAAAAGGTGCTCAATGAGCACCTTTTTCATAGGAGGATCCTATGTCTGTACCAGAAAGCAAAGCTGCACTGTTGCAGGAAATGGAAAAATCATGGAATGGACTTACAAAAAAGTTATCTCGCATTCCAGAAGAAAAAGCTTTTCTCATCACAATGGAAGGGCATGCCAGCGGCACTGTGATGAGTGCGGCTAACCTGGTAAGCTATCTAATAGGTTGGGGAGAGCAGGTTCTTATCTGGCACAGACAAGAAGAAGCAGGAATCCCCATTGATTTTCCGGCTAAAGACCATAAGTGGAATGAACTTGGGAAACTAGCGCAGACATTTTACGCTAATTATTCCCATGTCACATCATGGTCCCAATTGTGCGAAATGTTAGAAACCAACCATCAGCAACTCAAATCGCTAGTGGAACGCTACAGCGATAACGAGTTATACCATCATCCCTGGTACGGTAAATGGACGCGTGGCCGAATGATCCAATTTAATACTGTATCACCCTATAGAAATGCAAGCACACGTCTGAACGCCCTACTAAAACAATTCTGACAATAGATTTGCTATTTATTCGCTGATTTTTCTGCTCGTTGCCTGCGAAGCTCTTTCGGATCGGCAATGAGAGAACGATAAATCTCCACCCGATCGCCATCATGCACGGTATCGTTCAGTTTTGCCGGACGGCTGTAAATGCCGACTTTGTTTTTAGTTAAATCGATATCGGTACGCAATTCCAGCAAGCCACTGGCGCGAATTGCTTCTTCAACCGTCGCGCCCTCCTGCAATCTTACCCGTTGCAGGTATTGTTTCTCGGGTAATGCGTAAGCAACCTCAACGGCAATTTTACCTGGCACTGTAGACCTCTTTTGCACGAACAGTAAAAGCCTGCACCATATTAGCTGCCAGCTCTTTAAACACGCGACCAAAGGCGAGTTCAATCAACTTATTGGTAAACTCAAAGTCGAGATGAAACTCAATACGGCACGCGTCCTGGCTCAACGGCGTAAACTTCCAGCCGCCGATCAATTTCTTAAACGGTCCATCAACCAGACTCATCAGAATACTTTGGTTACTGGTCAACTGGTTGCGGGTAGTAAACGTTTTGCTGATCCCAGCCTTAGACACATCTACCGCAGCGGTCATCTGCCCAGGAGTGGACTCCAGAATCCGGCTTCCAGTGCACCCTGGTAAAAACTGAGGATAAGACTGAACGTCATTCACTAACTGATACATTTGCTCCGCGCTGTAGGGTACCAGTGCGGTCCGGCTAATCTGAGGCATAACAATTTCCATCAACAAAAATCCAACAAATAATATCATTTATCCTGCCGTAAAAAAAACGCTATCCCGACGCTGGGTAACATCCGGTTCATGCTAAGATAGAGCCTTGTCCCCCGCAGGATTGATATGGGGTATTTTCGATTTCAGATTACCGATGATTCACGACGCTTATGACGAAGAAAAAAGCACATAAACCTGGTTCAGCGACCATCGCGCTTAACAAGCGCGCCCGTCACGAATACTTTATTGAAGAAGAGTTCGAAGCGGGACTTGCCCTGCAAGGCTGGGAAGTTAAATCCCTGCGCGCAGGAAAAGCCAATATTAGCGACAGCTATGTCCTTCTGCGCGACGGAGAAGCGTTCCTGTTTGGAGCAAACATCACGCCGATGGCAGTGGCTTCCACGCACGTGGTGTGCGACCCTACTCGCACCCGCAAACTGCTTCTCAACCAGCGCGAACTTGACTCTCTCTATGGCCGAGTGAACCGTGAAGGTTATACCGTAGTGGCGCTCTCCCTGTACTGGAAAAATGCCTGGTGCAAAGTAAAAATCGGCGTCGCGAAAGGTAAGAAACAACACGATAAACGTTCTGATATCAAAGAACGCGAATGGCAGGTTGATAAAGCACGTATCATGAAAAACGCGCACCGTTAAACCTATATAAGCGATACTAATCAAATCTTCACCGCGCCTCCCTATCCGGTGGCGCGAATGGACATCTTGTCGACTGTCAAATCTGACACTGATGTAGCCATCCCATTGCTTAATCGAAGAAAAATCATACTATGCAGGCGCTAATTCCAGGATGATAACGCCTTTGGGGCTAGTCATGGCGCTCAAAAATCTGGTATACTTAACGTTACACATTGGGGCTGATTCTGGATTCGACGGGATTTGCGAAACCCAAGGTGCATGCCGAGGGGCGGTTGGCCTCGTAAAAAGCCGCAAAAAATAGTCGCAAACGACGAAAACTACGCTTTAGCAGCTTAATAACCTGCTTAGAGCCCTCTCTCCCTAGCCTCCGCTCTTAGGACGGGGATCAAGAGAGGTCAAACCCAAAAGAGATCGCGTGGAAGCCCTGCCTGGGGTTGAAGCGTTAAAACTTAATCAGGCTAGTTTGTTAGTGGCGTGTCTGTCCGCAGCTGGCAAGCGAATGTAAAGACTGACTAAGCATGTAGTACCGAGGATGTAGGAATTTCGGACGCGGGTTCAACTCCCGCCAGCTCCACCAATCATGATTGGATGGTGTTATCACAACACCAACAAAAACAGGAAGTTAGAAGTCTCATCAGAACACCGACCAGACGGTGAGGAGACAAAAAAGGATACGCAACGGAGTCGCGACTCCCTGTGACATTAAAGCCCGCTGATGCGGGCTTTTTTATTGGTCCAGATTCCATCGTGTGTAAACCCCATTCAATTACAGTCCAGACATATACAGCATCCCTCAGGTCAGTATCAGCTTCTCGAAAAATGGTAACTGTCATTAACCCGTTGCCAGAAATAGAAAAATTAGCCTCCATAGCCAGTCTTCCCGGAATCTGTTTGTTCATTAAGATTGTTATCGATGTCATCAAATAACATCGGTTGAATGGGATTGTTCTTGCTCACATTAGTCGATACGGAACTCAGTAAGTTGAAGTAACTCCGAACTCTGAAAAAGCAGTTTAAATAGCATTTCAACAAATGAGCAAACAAATGCCATCCGGTCGAAAACTGGATAAAACCGAAATTAATATATTGTTTTAATTATATATTTATATTCAGCCCAATTCTTATCCCTTACATTTTTTGTTATTAATTTGTTGTTTTTGATCACAATAAGAAAACAACATGTAACTTTTGTGCGCATTTTTCAGAAATGTAGATATTTTTAGATTATGGCTACGAAATGAGCATCGCCATGTCACCCTACATCTCATAAGAGGATCGCTTCTGATGAATGCACTGACCGCCGTACAAAATAACGCTGTCGATTCAGGCCAGGACTATAGCGGATTCACCCTCACCCCGTCGGCGCAATCCCCGCGTCTGCTGGAACTCACCTTCACCGAACAGACGACCAAACAGTTCCTCGAGCAGGTTGCCGAGTGGCCCGTGCAGGCGCTGGAGTACAAATCGTTTCTGCGTTTTCGGGTAGGCAAAATTCTTGACGATCTCTGTACGAACCAGCTGCAACCGTTGCTGTTGAAGACGTTGCTAAACCGCGATGAAGGTGCGTTGTTGATCAACGCCGTGGGTGTCGATGATGTCGCGCAGGCGGATGAGATGGTGAAGCTGGCAACGGCGGTGGCGCATCTGATTGGCCGTTCCAATTTCGATGCCATGAGCGGTCAGTATTATGCGCGTTTTGTAGTGAAAAATGTCGATAACTCAGACAGCTATCTGCGTCAGCCGCACCGCGTAATGGAGCTGCACAACGACGGCACCTACGTCGAAGAGATCACCGACTATGTGCTGATGATGAAAATCGACGAGCAGAACATGCAGGGCGGAAATTCGCTGCTGCTGCATCTCGATGACTGGGAACATCTGGACCACTTTTTCCGCCACCCGCTGGCGCGTCGTCCGATGCGCTTTGCCGCGCCGCCGAGTAAAAACGTCAGCAAAGATGTCTTCCATCCTGTGTTCGATGTCGATCAGCAGGGTCGCCCGGTGATGCGTTATATCGACCAGTTCGTCCAGCCGAAAGACTTCGAAGAAGGCGTGTGGTTGAGCGAGCTTTCGGACGCCATTGAAACCAGCAAAGGCATTCTTTCTGTTCCCGTTCCCGTTGGCAAATTCCTGTTGATTAACAACCTGTTCTGGCTGCACGGTCGCGACCGCTTTACCGCGCATCCGGATCTACGTCGCGAACTGATGCGCCAGCGTGGCTATTTCGCTTACGCCACTAACCACTACCAGACGCATCAGTAAGCGCAAAGGAATTGAGCGGATGTATGATTTTGTGATTATTGGCGGCGGCATCATCGGCATGTCGACCGCCATGCAACTGATTGATGTCTATCCGGACGCCCGCATAGCGTTGCTGGAAAAAGAGTCCGGCCCTGCCTGTCATCAGACGGGCCACAACAGCGGCGTGATCCATGCCGGGGTTTATTACACGCCCGGTAGCCTGAAGGCGCAGTTTTGCCTGGCGGGGAACCGCGCCACTAAAGCCTTTTGCGATCAAAACGGCATTCGCTTTGACAACTGCGGCAAGATGCTGGTCGCCACCTCTGAACTCGAAATGGAACGGATGCGCGCCTTATGGGAACGCACGGCGGCGAACGGTATCGAGCGCGAGTGGTTAAACGCCGACGAACTGCACGAGCGCGAACCGAATATCACCGGGCTTGGCGGTATTTTTGTGCCGTCCAGCGGCATTGTCAGCTACCGCGAAGTAACGGCGGCAATGGCAAAAATCTTCCAGGCCAGAGGCGGTGAGATTATCTATAACGCCGAAGTCAGCGGCCTCAGTGAGCATAAAAACGGCGTGGTGATACGTACCCGCCAGGGCGGCGAATATGAAGCATCGACGCTGATTAGCTGTTCCGGGCTGATGGCTGACCGGCTGGTGAAAATGCTCGGCCTCGAGCCTGGCTTTATTATCTGCCCGTTCCGCGGCGAGTATTTCCGCCTTGCGCCGGAGCATAACCACATTGTTAACCACCTGATTTACCCCATTCCCGATCCGGCAATGCCGTTTTTGGGCGTGCATCTCACCCGCATGATCGACGGCAGCGTGACCGTCGGGCCAAACGCGGTGCTGGCTTTCAAACGCGAAGGCTATCGCAAGCGCGACTTCTCATTTAGCGACACGCTGGAAATTTTGGGCTCGTCGGGGATTCGCCGGGTGCTGCAAAACCATCTACGCTCAGGACTGGGCGAGATGAAAAACTCGCTGTGCAAAAGCGGCTATCTGCGGCTGGTGCAAAAGTATTGTCCCCGGCTTTCATTAAGCGATCTCCAGCCCTGGCCCGCCGGTGTGCGGGCGCAGGCGGTATCGCCGGACGGCAAGCTGATTGACGATTTTCTGTTTGTCACCACCCCACGCACGATCCACACCTGCAATGCGCCCTCCCCGGCAGCGACATCAGCAATTCCTATTGGTGCGCATATTGTCAGCAAGGTACAAACGCTGTTGGCAAGCCAGAGTAACCCCGGACGCACGCTGCGAGCGGCACGTAGTGTGGATGCCTTACACGCCGCATTTAATCAATAACCTTTGAAAACAGGACGTAACAATGAAACCTAACGACAGTAACTTATTCCGCCAGCAGGCGTTGATTAACGGGGAATGGCTGGACGCTAACAATGGCGAGGTCATCGACGTCACCAATCCGGCGAACGGCGACAAGCTGGGTAGCGTGCCAAAAATGGGCGCTGATGAAACCCGCGCCGCTATCGACGCCGCCAACCGCGCCCTGCCCGCCTGGCGTGCGCTCACCGCCAAAGAACGCGCCAACATTTTGCGTAACTGGTTCAATTTGATGATGGAGCATCAGGACGATTTAGCGCGTCTGATGACCCTCGAACAGGGTAAACCGCTGGCTGAAGCGAAAGGCGAAATCAGCTACGCCGCTTCCTTTATTGAGTGGTTTGCCGAAGAAGGCAAACGTATTTATGGCGACACCATTCCCGGTCATCAGGCCGATAAGCGCCTGATTGTTATCAAGCAGCCGATTGGCGTTACCGCAGCCATCACCCCGTGGAACTTCCCGGCAGCGATGATTACCCGTAAAGCCGGTCCGGCGCTGGCGGCAGGCTGTACCATGGTACTGAAACCCGCCAGTCAGACGCCGTTCTCTGCGCTGGCGCTGGCGGAGCTGGCGATTCGTGCGGGCATTCCGGCTGGCGTGTTTAACGTGGTCACCGGTTCGGCAGGCGCGGTCGGTAATGAACTGACCAGCAACCCGCTGGTACGCAAACTGTCGTTTACCGGCTCGACCGAAATTGGCCGCCAGTTAATGGAACAGTGCGCGAAAGACATCAAAAAAGTGTCGCTGGAGCTCGGCGGCAACGCGCCGTTTATCGTCTTTGACGATGCCGATCTCGATAAAGCCGTGGAAGGCGCGCTGGCCTCGAAATTCCGCAACGCCGGGCAAACCTGCGTTTGCGCCAACCGTTTATACGTGCAGGACGGCGTGTATGACCGCTTTGCCGAAAAATTGCAGCAGGCGGTGAGCAAACTGCACATCGGCGACGGGCTGGATAAAGGCGTTACCATCGGGCCGCTGATCGATGAAAAAGCGGTAGCAAAAGTGGAAGAGCATATTGCCGATGCGCTGGAGAAAGGCGCGCGCGTGGTTTGCGGTGGTAAAGCGCACGAACGCGGCGGCAACTTCTTCCAGCCAACCATTCTGGTGGACGTTCCGGCTAACGCCAAAGTGTCGAAAGAAGAGACGTTCGGCCCTCTCGCCCCGCTGTTCCGCTTTAAAGATGAAGCCGATGTGATTGCGCAAGCCAATGACACCGAATTCGGCCTTGCCGCCTATTTCTATGCCCGTGATTTAGGCCGCGTCTTCCGCGTGGGCGAGGCGCTGGAGTACGGCATCGTCGGCATCAATACCGGCATTATTTCCAATGAAGTCGCCCCGTTCGGCGGTATCAAAGCCTCGGGTCTGGGTCGTGAAGGTTCGAAGTATGGCATCGAAGATTACTTAGAAATCAAATATATGTGCATCGGTCTTTAACTGGAGAACGCGAATGAGCAGCAATAAAGAGTTAATGCAGCGCCGCAGTCAGGCGATTCCCCGTGGCGTTGGGCAAATTCACCCGATTTTCGCTGACCGCGCGGAAAACTGCCGGGTGTGGGACGTTGAAGGCCGTGAGTATCTTGATTTCGCGGGCGGCATTGCGGTGCTCAATACCGGGCACCTGCATCCGAAAGTGGTTGCGGCGGTGGAAGCGCAGTTGAAAAAACTGTCGCACACCTGCTTCCAGGTGCTGGCCTACGAGCCGTATCTTGAGCTGTGCGAGATTATGAATCAGAAGGTGCCAGGCGATTTTGCCAAAAAAACGCTGCTGGTCACCACAGGTTCTGAAGCGGTAGAGAACGCGGTGAAAATCGCCCGCGCCGCCACCAAACGTAGCGGCACCATCGCCTTTAGCGGCGCGTATCACGGGCGCACGCATTACACTTTGGCGCTGACCGGCAAGGTGAATCCGTACTCTGCGGGGATGGGCCTGATGCCGGGCCATGTTTATCGCGCGCTTTATCCTTGCCCGCTGCACGGCATAAGCGAGGATGATGCTATCGCCAGCATCCACCGGATCTTCAAAAATGACGCGGCGCCGGAAGATATCGCCGCCATCGTGATTGAGCCGGTTCAGGGCGAAGGCGGTTTCTACGCCGCAACGCCAGCCTTTATGCAGCGTTTACGCGCGCTGTGTGACGAACACGGGATCATGCTGATTGCCGATGAAGTGCAGAGCGGCGCGGGGCGTACCGGCACGCTGTTTGCGATGGAGCAGATGGGCGTGGCACCAGAGCTCACCACCTTTGCGAAATCCATCGCGGGCGGCTTCCCCCTGGCGGGCGTCACCGGGCGCGCTGAAGTGATGGATGCCGTCGCTCCAGGCGGGCTGGGCGGCACTTATGCCGGTAACCCGATTGCCTGCGTGGCAGCGCTGGAAGTGTTGAAGGTGTTCGAGCAGGAAAATCTGCTGCAAAAAGCCAACGATCTGGGGCAGAAGTTGAAAGACGGATTGTTGGCGATCGCCGAAAAACACCCGGAGATCGACGACGTACGCGGGCTGGGGGCGATGATTGCCATCGAGCTGTTTGAAGATGGCGATCACAACAAACCGGACGCCAAACTCACCGCCGAGATCGTGGCTCGCGCCCGCGATAAGGGCCTGATTCTTCTCTCCTGCGGCCCGTATTACAACGTGCTGCGCATCCTGGTACCGCTCACCATTGAAGACGCTCAGATCCATCAGGGTCTGGAGATCATCAGCCAGTGTTTTGCTGAGGCGAAACAGTAGGTCCGTACCCATGCCGGAAGCGACGCTTTGCGTCTTGTCCGGCACACGAGAATCCAGGTCGGATAAGGCGTTTACGCCGCATCCGACAATCAGCGCACCATGCCGGAGGCGACGCTTTGCGTCTTGTCCGGCCTACGGGGATCCAGGCCGGATAAGGCGTTTGCGCCGCATCCGACAATCGGCACACCATGCCGGAAGCGACGCTTTGCGTCTTGTCCGGCCTACGAGAATCCAGGTCGGATAAGGCGTTTACGCCGCATCCGACAATCTGTACGTGAACAGGAATAAATCTATGTTGGCCGGATAAGGCGGAGCCGCTCTCCGGCAAAAAGAATCAATAACAATTATACGCGTGACCCGACGCGGGAAATGTCGGGGCGCTCTCCCAAGTGACACACTTTCGAGAGGATTCAGGATGGGGCAATCATCGCAATCACATGAGTTAGGCGGCGGGCTGAAATCACGCCACGTCACCATGTTGTCTATTGCCGGTGTTATCGGCGCAAGTCTGTTTGTTGGTTCCAGCGTCGCCATCGCCGAAGCGGGCCCGGCGGTATTGCTGGCCTATCTGTTCGCCGGGTTACTGGTGGTTATGATTATGCGGATGCTGGCGGAAATGGCGGTTGCCACGCCCGACACCGGCTCCTTTTCCACCTATGCCGATAAAGCTATTGGCCGCTGGGCGGGCTATACCATCGGCTGGCTGTACTGGTGGTTTTGGGTACTGGTTATCCCACTGGAAGCCAACATCGCCGCCATGATCCTGCACTCATGGGTTCCCGGCATTCCCATCTGGTTATTTTCCCTCGTCATTACCCTCGCCTTAACCGGCAGTAATTTATTAAGCGTTAAAAACTACGGTGAATTTGAGTTCTGGTTGGCGATATGCAAAGTGATTGCCATCCTGGCATTTATTTTCCTCGGCGCAGTGGCGATTAGCGGTTTTTACCCATATGCAGAAGTGAGCGGTATTTCAAGATTATGGGATAGCGGCGGCTTTATGCCTAACGGCTTCGGGGCGGTATTAAGCGCGATGCTGATCACCATGTTCTCGTTTATGGGCGCGGAAATTGTCACCATCGCCGCCGCAGAATCCGACACGCCGGATAAACATATTGTTCGCGCCACCAACTCGGTTATCTGGCGTATCTCTATTTTCTATTTGTGTTCTATTTTTGTCGTCGTGGCTCTCATTCCGTGGAATATGCCAGGACTGAAAACCGTGGGTTCCTACCGTTCCGTGCTGGAGCTGCTGAATATTCCGCATGCAAAATTCATTATGGATTGCGTTATTTTGCTGTCAGTAACCAGTTGCCTGAACTCGGCGCTGTATACCGCGTCAAGGATGCTCTACTCCTTAAGCCGTCGCGGTGATGCGCCCGCGGTAATGGGTAAAATCAACCGCAGTAAAACCCCGTACGTGGCAGTATTACTCTCCACCGGTGCGGCATTTTTAACGGTGGTAGTGAACTATTACGCGCCTGCGAAAGTGTTTAAATTCCTGATCGACAGCTCCGGCGCTATCGCCTTGCTGGTTTATTTAGTCATTGCCGTTTCGCAATTACGGATGCGTAAAATCCTACTGGCGGAAGGCGGCGATATTCGCCTGCGCATGTGGCTTTATCCGTGGCTCACCTGGCTGGTGATTGGCTTTATTACTTTTGTGTTGGTGGTGATGCTATTCCGTCCGGCTCAACAGTTAGAAGTGATCTCCACCGGCTTATTAGCGATAGGGATTATCTGTACCGTGCCAATTATGGCTCGCTGGAAAAAGCTGATAATGTGGCAAAAAACACCCATTCATAATACGCGCTGATAATGATCAGGAGTCACACCATGACCATTACCTCTCTGGATGGCTATCGCTGGTTGAAGAACGATATTATTCGCGGCAATTTTCAGCCGGATGAAAAATTACGGATGAGTTTGCTGACATCGCGTTATGCACTTGGCGTCGGGCCCTTGCGGGAAGCGCTTTCGCAACTGGTGGCAGAACGGCTGGTCACGGTGGTGAATCAAAGAGGGTATCGGGTGGCGTCTATGTCAGAACAGGAGCTGCTCGATATTTTCGATGCCCGTGCCAATATGGAAGCGATGCTGGTAAGCCTGGCGATTGCCCGCGGTAGTGATGAGTGGGAGGCAGACGTTCTTGCGAAGGCACATCTGCTCAGTAAGCTTGAGGCCTGTGACGCCAGTGAGAAAATGCTTGATGAGTGGGATCTGCGTCATCAGGCGTTTCATACTGCAATTGTGACAGGCTGTGGTTCTCACTATTTGCTGCAAATGCGTGAACGGTTGTTTGATCTGGCGGCGCGCTATCGCTTCATCTGGTTGCGGCGAACGGTGCTTTCCGTGGAAATGCTGGAAGATAAACACAACCAACATCAAATTTTAACCGAAGCTGTGTTGGCGCGGGATGCCGCGCGCGCCAGTGAGTTAATGCGCCAGCATTTGCTGACGCCGATTCCCATTATCCAGCAGGCGATGGCGGACTAACCGCTATTACTCTGGAATACGCAACACTTGTCCCGGATAAATTTTATCCGGGCTTTTCAGCATCGGTTTATTCGCTTCGAAGATTTTATTGTACAGATTGGCGTTGCCGTAGACCTGTTTGGAAATGGCGCTAAGCGTGTCGCCAGACTTAACGGTATAAAACTGGCTGGCAGTGGCTGGTGTCGCAGTTTTTACCTGATCGTCGACGCTGGCGATACCAGAAATATTCCCCACCGCAACAAGGATTTTTTCCTTCGCTTCCTGGCTCAAACCATCACCAGTCACCGTCGCTTTGCCATCGGTAATTTGGATATTTACTTTATCGGCATCTGGAATGCCGGTTTTGTTCAGATGCTCCTGCACCTTCTTCGCCTGATCGTCTTTATCATGCTGACCAGTAACTGTATCCCAGAGTTTTTCTCCGGCATCTTTCACAAAATTGAACAGACCCATAGTTACCTCGTTCGTTAACGGAAACACTCAGAAAGTGTAGCAGAGGAACGCGGCGCACTAACGCCGCGGAGTAAGCACAGAGTTAATCGCGGGTTTGCACCCAGAAAGCGTGAATTAAACCAGGGATATACCCAAGCAGCGTCAACAAGATATTAATGATGAACGCCCAACCAAATCCTTTGCCAAGCAGCACGCCGAGCGGCGGCAAAATGATGGTGATGACGATTCTCCAGAAACCCATATTTACTCCCTATAAGAAAATTAACCATTGTTTAAAAAGAGATTTTATCTCTTAAGCATAATAATTTTAGCGGAACCAGCCAGTTTCAGCCTACGCGTTTACCCTCATTTACGCTGCTGACGCTGGTATACGTTGCATTTTTAGTTTAGAATTCACTTAATTTAGAAAATACTTAAATAACTATGACTGAACTCGCCCAACTACAGGCCAGCGCCGAACAGGCTGCGGCCTTACTGAAAGCAATGAGTCACCCCAAACGGTTGTTGATTCTGTGCATGCTTTGCGGGTCACCTGGGACCAGCGCCGGAGAACTGGCTCGCATTACCGGACTTAGCGCCTCCGCCACGTCACAGCATCTGGCTCGCATGCGTGACGAGGGACTTATTGACAGCCAGCGGGACGCCCAACGCATCCTTTATTCCATTAAAAATGAGGCGGTAAATGCCATTATCGCCACCCTGAAAAATATCTATTGTCCGTAAGGAGTGACGATGGCTTTGATAACAATTTCACCGCATGACGCGCAAGAATTAATCGCGCGTGGTGCAAAGTTAATCGATATTCGTGATGCCGACGAATATCTTCGTGAACATATTCCAGCAGCCTCTCTGGCACCATTATCCGTGATAGAACAGTCCGGTCTTCCAGATAAATTACGTAGCGAACAAATTATATTCCACTGCCAGGCAGGTAAACGCACCCGTAATAACGCTGATAAATTAGCAGCGATTGCCGCCCCCGCAGAGGTCTTTTTACTGGAAGATGGGATCGATGGCTGGAAAAAAGCGGGATTGCCGGTAGCAGAAAATAAATCTCAACCGTTGCCATTAATGCGTCAGGTACAGATCGCCGCTGGCGGCTTAATATTAATCGGCATCGTACTGGGTTATGCCATTAATAGCAGCTTCTTCTTATTAAGTGGATTTGTCGGCGCAGGATTAGTGTTTGCAGGAATCAGCGGTTTTTGCGGGATGGCAAGGCTATTAGACAAGATGCCGTGGAATCAGCGAACTTGAGAAGCAACGCCGGATGCGCCATAGAGGCGGCATCCGGCGCCAGGGATTAGATCAGGAAATCGTCGAGAGATTTACCTTCTGCCAGCGCCTGAGCAATTGGCTTCGGCGTACGGCCCTGACCGGTCCAGGTTTTGGTTTCACCATTGAAGTCGGTGAATTTATATTTTGCTGGACGCGGTTCACGCTTTTTACCTGCACGCGGAGCAGCGGTGCCGTTAGCCAATAACTCTTCCGGGTTAATACCATCAGCTTTCATCAGCTCCAGCCAGGTGCTAATTTTTTCCTGGCGTTCTGCCAGTTCACGCTGCTGCTGTTCTTCTTCTTCACGTCTTTCTTTAGTGACAACCCTGAATTTTTCGAGCATTTCTTCAAGAACGTCAATGGAGAATTCGCGAGCCATTGCACGAAGGGTGCGGATATTATTTAAGCTTTGTAACATTACGGACATAATAAAGAAAACCTTTTAAAGCCAAAACAAAAAGTATTTCGCCGCGTAGTGTAAGCGATCACTTATTATATTTCCACAAAATTTAATATATTTACAATCGCGAAGGGATATTATTTCGCGCGTTATTTGCTGACACATTAATGCTTATATGCAAATTATATAGCAGCCATTTAACTTACTTATTACAGCGACTGGTGAGTGTTCCGGCGTACGATACAACCTCCCGGCCGATAACGGAACCCGCAATCAGCATAAATATGCACATAAAAAGAATACATATTACCCATGTCAACTTGAAACTTTGTGCTGCCATTACAGGCTTTACAACATAAAAGATGCTGAATGAGGCCAGGCGCGCTCCTAAGCCGAATTCTCTACGCTTTGCTGCGTAAACACACCTTGTACACTCTGCTAAAAAATATCAGAGCCACGTCATAACATAATGATTTAAAATAACATTATCTTTTAAGACATAAAAAAATCCAGAATGTACAAAAAATGCGCCACTACGGAATATTTTATCTACAAAAACCAAGGAAATAAAAATTTTTCACTAATTGATAAGTCATAGCCAGCGATATACGCTATGCGAAAGTGCAAACGGTAATTTAAACCACTGCATTCACATTCATCCGATTTCGCGTTTATTAAGGAGCATGGGCATGTTCTCACCGCAGTCACGCTTGCGTCATGCAGTAGCAGATACGTTCGCGATGGTTGTTTACTGTTCTGTCGTGAACATGTTTATCGAAGTATTTCTCTCCGGAATGAGCTTCGAACAGTCCCTTTATTCCAGACTGGTAGCGATTCCGGTGAACATCTTAATTGCATGGCCATACGGTATGTACCGCGATCTATTTATGCGAATGGCACGCAAAGTTGGCTCGTCGGGCTGGGTAAAAAATCTTGCGGATATTCTGGCTTATGTGACGTTCCAGTCACCGGTATATATGGCAATCTTACTCGTCGTGGGCGCGGGTTGGCACCAGATTATGGCCGCGGTCAGTTCAAACATCGTCGTTTCGATGTTGATGGGTGCGGTCTATGGCTACTTCCTTGATTACTGCCGCCGCCTGTTCAAAGTCAGCAGTTACCAGCAGGTAAAAGCCTGACCCTTCTTTGTCGCGACTGGCAATGCCAGTCGCGTCTTTAATTGGCTTCGCCAAACAATCCATGTAAATAACGTTCAAGCGCAACACGCGAGCTGAAACCGTGTGGAATGCCGTAATGCTCGTGACGCTCACCCGCTAAATAGAGCGGGAACTGCTGGTAATGATCGCAAGTTTTAATATCGGAAGCCGGTTCTGCCAGTGTCGAACTACGTTCTTTTAACGTGGGATGAATTACCAGTGCGGTACGTCCCATTCGCGCTTCGCGATTAACATAGACATAATTTTCCCCACGGCGATAACCATAAGTTTTCTGGGTTACCACATCGACGGTAAAACCGACTTTCTCAAGTACGCGCGCCACCTCGTCTGGTCGTAAATACATATTTTATCCTCGTTATTATCTACCGCGGCCCTACCTTACCTGATTGAGCATTCACAACGCTTTCAGAAAAGTCCATAAAGCCACGATGAATCTCTGTTAAGAAAATTATGGTCTACACTGAAAATTACATTGAATCCTGATGGGAGATCATATGTTTAACAGACCGAACCGCAACGACGTCGATGATGGCGTGCAGGATATTCAGAATGATGTCAATCAATTAGCTGACAGCCTGGAATCTGTATTGAAGTCCTGGGGCAGCGACGCTAAAGGGGAAGCCGAAGCCGCACGCAGTAAAGCTCAGGCTTTACTGAAAGAAACCAGGGCGCGGATGCATGGTCGAACTCGCGTCCAGCAAGCCGCGCGCGATGCTGTTGGCTGCGCAGACTCTTTTGTTCGTGAAAGACCCTGGTGTAGTGTGGGAACAGCTGCTGCGGTAGGTATTTTTATCGGCGCGTTGTTAAGCATGCGTAAATCGTAGTGAAACAATGATAATAAATACACGTCCCTGGCCCCGAAGCCTGACTTCGGGGTTTTTAACTTAAGGCACTGCGTAATTGTTGTGCCACCTGCTGCGCCATACTTTCGCTAACGATATTGGTAAACGAGAGCAGCAATCCTCCTTCCCCATTTGAGCGGATACGCCAGTCGCTAAGTGCCTGCACCGCAAGGCCAGCAGCATTGGCCTTACGCGCGTGGGCAATATCGTCGCCCACCATGCTGATAACCATCTGGATACCGCCTTTTTGCGGCACAACCTGAAATCCCTGCTGCGTCAACGCCTGCTCAATCCACTGCCGACGTTGAGCATAGTGCTGACGCATTTTCTTCAGATGCCGCCAGAAATGCCCCTCACGAATGAAATCTGCCAGTGTGTTCTGCCACAGTACGGGTACCGCACATGGCTCCAGTGACGCCTGTTGGCGGAATTGCGTAATCTGCTCCACCGGCACCACCAGCCACGCACAGCGCAGTGCAGGAAATAGCGATTTGCTGAATGTTCCGGCATAAATTACCCGCTGCGGTGCGTCGAGACTTTTCAGCGCCGGTAACGGCTTACCGTGATAGCGAAACTCACTGTCGTAATCATCTTCAATAATCCATGCCTGACTACGCTCTGCCCATTCCAGCATCTGGTGCCTGCGCGCTAAAGAGAGCGCCACACCCAGCGGGCTCTGGTGTGCCGGCGTAATCAGAGCAAAACGCGCATCAGGATAATTTTGTATTCCGCTTGTGACATCCAGTCCGTTGTCATCAACCGGCACCGGTAAAATTTCCACACCGTGGCGAGTGACAATCGGGCGAATCAGTGGAAAGCCGGGATCTTCCATCCACATCCCGTTTCCCGGTTTCGCCAGCGCGTGTAGAATTAAAGCCATTGAGGCCGCATAACCATGAGTGATAAAGACCTGCTCTGGCTGGCATTCAATCCCGCGTGAAACGCGTAAGTAATCAACTATTGCCTCGCGCAACGCCGCCTCACCGCAGACATCGCCTAATGCCAAATCAAAGCGCGTCTGGGTACGAAGGCGACGCCCCGTCACCCGCGCCCACTGCTCTCGCGGAAAGAGATCGAGTGCGGGTAATCCCAATTGAAATGGCAGTGGCTGCTGACTTTCACCAGCAAAAGCCACGACATCCACAGCAGATTGTTGCGGATGTATCTGCTCACTGACAAATGTGCCAGCCTGTCCCCGCCTGACCAGCCATCCTTGCGCCACCAGCTCAGCATACGCATTTTCGACAGTGGATCGAGAGCCCCCCAGTTCCTGCGACCAGGTACGACTCGAAGGTAGCCTTGCGCCAGGTTTCAATTCCCCTTGCTCAATAGCCGTTTTTAACTGACGGGCGATATCCTGATAACGTGGCATATGGTCTGCTTTTTTACGTAATTTATGGCTCTCTTTAGCAGTCCATTATAGTGCTACATTGCGGGCGTTAATAAGAGGAGAAACTGTATGACTACATTACGTCAGCCTTACTACGAACTTAGCCCGGCAGTGTATAACGCACTGGTGCAGGCCAAAACGGCACTGGAAAATAGCGCGCTGGATACCACGCTGATGGAGTTAATTTATTTGCGCGTCTCGCAAATCAACGGCTGCGCATTTTGTCTGGAGATGCACAGCAAAGCATTACGCAAATCCGGCGTGCCACAGCACAAACTGGACGCCCTGGCAGGCTGGCGCGTAAGCCATCATTTTGACGATCGCGAGCGGGCGGCGCTGGCATGGGCGGAATCGGTAACCGATATTGCCCGAACCCATGCGGAAGACGAGGTTTATCAGCCTTTGCTTGAGCATTTCAGCGCAGCAGAAATCAGCGACTTAACGTTTGCCATCGGGCTGATGAATTGTTTTAACCGTCTGGCCGTTTCCATGCGCATGTAACTTCTTGATGCCGGGTAATCACCCGGCAAAAAAACACAAAATCCCCTACCCCGTTGAGCCATTCAGCGGTGGCGTAATCAATCCAAAATTCCCATATCTTGTGTGGTTGAATCTTTTTTCAACTACATCTAGTATCTCTGTATCAACAGAGAGACAACCCGACGCGTATCATCGCGCCGTATCTTCATTTTAAACGGAAATACGAATCATGCGCATTACTATTTACACTCGTAACGATTGCGTTCAGTGCCACGCCACCAAACGGGCGATGGAAAACCGGGGCTTTGACTTTGAAATGATTAATGTCGATCACGTCCCTGAAGCAGCAGAAACATTGCGTGCTCAGGGCTTTCGCCAGTTACCGGTGGTAATTGCTGGCGATCTTAGCTGGTCTGGCTTCCGCCCGGACATGATCAACCGTCTGCATCCTGCGCCACACGCGGCCAGTGCATGAGCCAGCTCGTCTACTTTTCCAGCAGCTCCGAAAATACGCAGCGTTTTATCGAACGTTTAGGGCTGCCCGCGGTGCGCATCCCGCTCAATGAGCGGGAACGGATTCAGGTAGGCGAGCCTTACATCCTGATCGTGCCCTCTTACGGCGGTGGCGGTACGGCTGGCGCGGTGCCACGACAGGTAATTCGCTTTTTAAACGACGAGCACAACCGGGCGTTGCTGCGCGGCGTGATTGCTTCGGGTAATCGCAACTTTGGTGAGGCGTATGGCCGCGCCGGAGATGTGATTGCTCAAAAATGCGGCGTGCCGTGGCTATACCGCTTTGAACTCATGGGTACGCAAAGCGATATCGAAAACGTTCGTAAAGGAGTAACCGAATTTTGGCAACGACAACCGCAGAACGCCTGACGCAGGAAACGATGGATTACCACGCGCTGAATGCGATGCTTAACCTTTACGATAGCGCAGGTCGCATTCAGTTCGATAAAGACAGCCAGGCCGTTGACGCCTTTATGGCGACGCATGTGCGCCCGAACAGTGTGACCTTCAGTAGCCAGCAGCAGCGCCTGAACTGGCTGGTCAACGAAGGTTACTATGATGAAAGCGTTCTTAATCGCTACTCTCGCGATTTTGTCATTACACTGTTTGCCCACGCGCACGCCAGCGGTTTTCGTTTTCAGACATTCCTCGGAGCATGGAAGTTTTACACCAGCTATACGTTGAAGACATTCGACGGTAAGCGTTATCTGGAAGATTTTGCCGATCGAGTCACGATGGTGGCGCTGACGCTGGCACAAGGCGATGAAACACTGGCGACGCAACTGACTGATGAGATGCTGTCAGGACGCTTTCAGCCTGCCACGCCAACATTCCTCAACTGCGGTAAACAGCAGCGCGGCGAACTGGTTTCCTGTTTTCTGCTGCGTATTGAAGACAATATGGAGTCGATTGGCCGGGCGGTAAATTCCGCACTGCAACTGTCGAAACGCGGCGGCGGCGTGGCATTTTTGCTGTCGAATCTGCGGGAAGCGGGCGCGCCAATTAAACGTATTGAAAATCAATCTTCTGGCGTAATTCCGGTGATGAAAATGCTGGAAGACGCATTTTCCTATGCCAACCAACTCGGCGCTCGTCAGGGGGCAGGTGCAGTCTATTTACATGCCCATCATCCCGATATTCTGCGTTTTCTCGATACAAAGCGGGAAAATGCCGACGAAAAAATCCGCATTAAAACACTGTCGCTGGGCGTGGTGATCCCGGATATCACTTTCCATCTGGCAAAAGAGAATGCGCAGATGGCGCTGTTTTCGCCTTATGACGTTGAGCGAGTTTATGGCAAGCCGTTTGCCGATATCGCCATCAGTGAACACTATGACGAACTGGTTGCCGATGAACGCATCCGCAAAAAATACCTCAACGCCCGTGATTTCTTCCAGCGACTGGCAGAAATCCAGTTTGAGTCCGGCTATCCCTACATCATGTATGAAGACACGGTTAACCGTGCTAACCCTATCGCCGGGCGCATAAATATGAGCAATCTCTGCTCAGAAATTTTGCAGGTTAACAGCGCATCAGAGTATGACGAGAATCTCGACTATGCCCGCACAGGCCATGATATTTCCTGCAATTTAGGTTCGTTGAATATTGCCCACACCATGGATTCCCCCGACTTTGCCCGCACGGTAGAGACCGCCGTACGCGGTTTAACAGCGGTGTCAGATATGAGTCATATCCGCAGCGTGCCGTCCATCGAAGCCGGAAATGCCGCCTCACACGCCATCGGTCTGGGGCAGATGAATTTACACGGTTATCTGGCGCGAGAAGGCATCGCTTATGGTTCGCCGGAAGCACTGGATTTCACCAATCTCTATTTCTATACCATCACCTGGCACGCACTGCGTACCTCGATGTTGCTGGCACGCGAACGTGGTGAAACCTTCGCCGGGTTCAAACAGTCACGCTATGCCAGTGGTGAATATTTTAGCCAATATCTGCAAGGGAACTGGCAGCCGAAAACGGCGAAAGTTGGCGAACTGTTTGCCCGTAGCGGTATTACGTTATCTACCCGTGAGATGTGGGCGCAACTGCGCGACGACGTGATGCGCTACGGCATTTACAACCAGAATCTTCAGGCGGTGCCGCCAACCGGTTCTATCTCTTATATCAACCATGCTACGTCGAGTATTCATCCGATTGTGGCGAAAGTAGAGATACGCAAAGAGGGCAAAACAGGACGCGTTTACTACCCTGCCCCGTTTATGACTAACGAGAATCTGGCGCTGTATCAGGATGCTTACGAAATTGGCGCAGAAAAGATCATCGACACCTACGCGGAAGCGACTCGCCATGTCGATCAGGGTTTGTCGCTGACGCTGTTTTTCCCCGATACCGCCACCACTCGCGATATCAACAAAGCGCAGATTTACGCCTGGCGCAAGGGTATCAAAACGCTCTATTACATTCGCCTGCGTCAGATGGCGCTGGAAGGCACTGAAATTGAAGGCTGCGTCTCCTGTGCACTTTAAGGAATATCTATGAAACTCTCACGTATCAGCGCCATCAACTGGAACAAGATAACAGACGATAAAGATCTGGAGGTGTGGAATCGCCTGACCAGCAATTTCTGGCTACCAGAAAAGGTGCCACTGTCGAACGATGTTCCTGCGTGGCAGACATTAAGTGTCGTAGAACAACAACTGACGATGCGCGTTTTTACTGGCCTGACGCTGCTCGATACGCTGCAAAATGTTATCGGCGCGCCTTCGCTGATGCCCGATGCGCTCACGCCTCATGAAGAGGCGGTATTATCGAATATCAGCTTTATGGAAGCGGTTCATGCCCGCTCTTACAGTTCGATTTTCTCGACGCTGTGCCAGACCAAAGATGTCGATGCCGCCTACGCCTGGAGTGAAGAAAACGCACCGTTGCAGCGAAAAGCACAGATTATTCAGCAACATTATCGCGGTGATAATCCGCTGAAAAAGAAAATCACCAGTGTGTTTCTTGAATCATTTTTGTTCTATTCCGGTTTCTGGCTGCCGATGTATTTTTCCAGCCGCGGAAAGCTAACCAATACCGCAGACCTGATCCGTCTGATTATCCGCGATGAAGCAGTCCACGGTTACTACATCGGCTATAAATATCAGAAAAACCTGGAAAAGATCTCCCAGGCACAACGTGAAGAATTGAAGAGTTTCGCCTTCGATTTGTTGCTGGAACTTTATGACAACGAGTTGCAATACACCGATGAGCTGTACGCCGAAACCCCGTGGGCTGACGATGTAAAAGCGTTTCTCTGCTACAACGCCAATAAGGCGTTGATGAATCTGGGCTACGAACCGTTATTTCCCGCAGAAATGGCGGAAGTGAATCCGGCAATCCTCGCCGCGCTTTCGCCGAATGCCGATGAAAATCACGACTTCTTTTCCGGTTCAGGCTCTTCATATGTGATGGGAAAAGCGGTCGAAACAGAAGATGAAGACTGGAATTTCTGACGGGGCTATTTTTAAAAATATCACTACCCGCAGCAGGGAATTAATTCCTGCCAGATAGCTTTTTATCACGCAAATATTTTGTGGTGATCTACACTGATACTCTGTTGCATTATTCGCCTGAAACTACAATATTCAGGCGTTTTTTCGCTATCTATGACAAAAAATATCAACTTTCTCGATTTGCTCTCAGCCCTTATATCACGGGAAATTCCGGCAATTTGCTCGCATCAATATTCATGCCACATTTGCCATCAGGGGTTGCCTCAGATTCTCAGTATGTTAGGGTAGAAAAAAGTGACTATTTCCATTGGGTAATATATCGACATAAACAAATAACAGGAATCTTTCTATTGCATGGCAATTAAATTAGAAATTAAAAATCTTTATAAAATATTTGGCGAGCATCCACAGCGAGCTTTCAAATATATCGAACAAGGACTTTCAAAAGAACAAATTCTGGAAAAAACTGGGCTATCGCTTGGCGTAAAAGACGCCAGTCTGGCCATTGAAGAAGGCGAGATATTTGTCATCATGGGATTATCCGGTTCGGGTAAATCCACAATGGTACGCCTTCTCAATCGCCTGATTGAACCCACCCGCGGGCAAGTGCTGATTGATGGTGTGGATATTGCCAAAATATCCGACGCCGAACTCCGCGAGGTGCGCAGAAAAAAGATTGCGATGGTCTTCCAGTCCTTTGCCTTAATGCCGCATATGACCGTGCTGGACAATACTGCGTTCGGTATGGAATTGGCCGGAATTAATGCCGAAGAACGCCGGGAAAAAGCCATTGATGCACTGCGTCAGGTCGGGCTGGAAAATTATGCCCACAGCTACCCGGATGAACTCTCTGGCGGGATGCGTCAACGTGTGGGATTAGCCCGTGCATTAGCGATTAATCCGGATATTTTATTAATGGATGAAGCCTTCTCGGCGCTCGATCCATTAATTCGCACCGAGATGCAGGATGAGCTGGTAAAATTACAGGCGAAACATCAACGCACCATTGTCTTTATTTCCCACGATCTCGATGAAGCCATGCGTATTGGCGACCGAATTGCCATTATGCAAAATGGTGAAGTGGTACAGGTCGGCACACCGGATGAAATTCTCAATAATCCGGCGAATGATTATGTCCGCACCTTCTTCCGTGGCGTCGATATTAGCCAGGTATTCAGTGCGAAAGATATTGCCCGCCGCAGCCCTAATGGCTTAATTCGTAAAACCCCTGGCTTCGGCCCACGTTCGGCACTGAAATTATTGCAGGATGAAGATCGCGAATATGGCTACGTTATCGAACGCGGTAATAAGTTTGTCGGCGCAGTCTCTATCGATTCGCTTAAAACCGCATTAACACAGCAGCAAGGTCTTGATGCAGCACTGATTGATGCGCCGTTAGCGGTCGATGCGCAAACGCCTCTTAGCGAGTTGCTCTCTCATGTCGGACAGGCGCCCTGTGCGGTGCCAGTGGTCGACGAGGACCAACAGTATGTCGGCATCATTTCGAAAGGAATGCTGCTGCGCGCTTTAGATCGTGAGGGGGTAAATAATGGCTGATCAAAATAATCCGTGGGATACCACACCAGCGGCGGACAGTGCCGCACAATCCGCAGATGCCTGGGGTACACCGGCTGCTACACCGACTGACGGTGGCGGCGCCGACTGGCTGACCAGCACGCCTGCGCCAAACGCCGAGCATTTTAACATTCTCGATCCGTTCCATAAAACACTGATCCCACTCGACAGTTGGGTCACTGAAGGGATCGACTGGGTCGTTACCCATTTCCGTCCCGTCTTCCAGGGCGTGCGCGTTCCGGTCGATTACATCCTCAACGGTTTCCAGCAATTGCTGCTGGGTATGCCGGCACCGGTGGCGATTATCGTTTTCGCTCTCATCGCCTGGCAGATTTCCGGGGTCGGAATGGGCGTGGCGACGCTGGTTTCGCTGATTGCCATCGGCGCAATCGGAGCCTGGTCACAGGCAATGGTTACTCTGGCGCTGGTGTTAACCGCCCTGCTGTTCTGTATCGTCATCGGTTTGCCGTTGGGGATCTGGCTGGCGAGAAGTCCGCGAGCGGCGAAAATTATTCGTCCACTGCTTGATGCCATGCAGACCACGCCAGCGTTTGTTTATCTGGTGCCAATCGTCATGCTGTTTGGTATCGGCAACGTGCCGGGCGTAGTGGTGACGATCATCTTTGCTCTGCCGCCGATTATCCGCCTGACTATTCTGGGGATTAACCAGGTTCCGGCGGATCTGATTGAAGCCTCGCGCTCATTCGGTGCCAGCCCGCGCCAGATGCTGTTCAAAGTTCAGTTACCGCTGGCGATGCCGACCATTATGGCGGGCGTTAACCAGACGCTGATGCTGGCCCTTTCTATGGTGGTCATCGCCTCGATGATTGCCGTCGGCGGGCTGGGTCAGATGGTACTTCGCGGTATCGGTCGTCTGGATATGGGGCTTGCCACCGTTGGCGGCGTCGGGATTGTGATCCTCGCCATTATCCTCGACCGCCTGACGCAGGCCGTTGGGCGCGACTCACGCAGTCGCGGCAACCGTCGCTGGTACACCACTGGCCCTGTTGGTCTGCTGACCCGCCCATTCATTAAATAACTCTGCACTTGCCCGGTGACGCCGGGCATTACCCCCTGCCAAAAAAAGGAATAACAATGCGACATAGCGTACTTTTTGCGACAGCGTTTGCCACGCTTATCTCTACACAAACTTTTGCAGCCGATCTGCCGGGCAAAGGCATTACCGTAAACCCGATTCAGAGCACCATCACTGAAGAAACCTTCCAGACGCTGCTGGTTAGTCGTGCGCTGGAGAAATTAGGTTATACCGTCAATAAACCCAGCGAAGTGGATTACAACGTTGGCTATACCTCGCTTGCTTCCGGCGATGCAACCTTTACCGCCGTGAACTGGACGCCGCTGCATGACAACATGTACGAAGCTGCCGGTGGCGATAAGAAATTTTATCGTGAAGGGGTATTTGTTAACGGCGCGGCACAAGGTTACCTGATCGATAAGAAAACTGCCGACCAGTACAAAATCACCAACATCGCGCAACTGAAAGATCCGAAGATCGCCAAACTGTTCGATACCAACGGCGACGGTAAAGCGGATTTAACCGGCTGTAATCCTGGCTGGGGCTGCGAAGGTGCCATCAACCACCAGCTTGCCGCGTATGAACTGACCAATACCGTGACGCATAATCAGGGGAACTATGCGGCGATGATGGCCGACACCATCAGTCGCTACAAAGAGGGCAAACCGGTGTTTTACTACACCTGGACGCCGTACTGGGTGAGTAATGAGCTGAAGCCAGGGAAAGATGTGGTCTGGTTGCAGGTGCCGTTCTCTGCACTGCCGGGCGATAAAAATGCCGATACCAAACTGCCGAATGGTGCGAATTACGGCTTCCCGGTCAGCACCATGCATATCGTTGCCAACAAAGCCTGGGCCGAGAAAAACCCGGCAGCAGCGAAACTGTTTGCCATTATGCAGTTACCAGTGGCAGATATTAACGCCCAGAACGCCATTATGCATGACGGTAAAGCCTCAGAAGGCGATATTCAGGGCCATGTTGATGGCTGGATTAAAGCCCACCAGCAGCAGTTCGATGGCTGGGTGAATGAGGCGCTGGCAGCGCAGAAGTAATTTTTATTAGGGCGGATAAGGCGTTTTTGCCTCATCCGCCGCTCTGTACACAATGCCTGATGCGACGCTAACGCGTCTTATCATGCCTACAAAACACACTCATTCCGTAGGGCGGATAAGGCGTTTTCGCCGCATCCGCCGTTCTGTGCTCAATGCCTGATGCGACGCTGGCGCGTCTTATCATGCCTACAAACCACACCGCACATTTCAACAATCTATCTTTCATCCCATATTCATCAACATCCGCTATTATTGATTTCCAGCTTAATCATCACCTGATGAACAAAAATAATGACTAAACCCAATCATGAGCTTAGCCCGGCGCTGATCGTGCTAATGTCGATCGCCACCGGTCTGGCGGTCGCCAGCAACTATTACGCACAGCCATTGCTCGACACCATCGCGCGTAACTTTTCCCTTTCCGCCAGTTCGGCGGGCTTTATTGTCACCGCCGCGCAGTTGGGCTATGCCGCAGGTCTGCTGTTTCTTGTTCCCCTCGGTGATATGTTTGAACGCCGCCGCCTGATTGTCTCGATGACCTTACTGGCGGCAGGCGGTATGTTGATTACCGCCAGCAGTCAGTCGCTGGCGATGATGATCCTCGGTACGGCATTAACCGGTTTATTCTCTGTCGTGGCACAAATTCTGGTTCCGCTGGCGGCGACGCTGGCTTCACCGGACAAACGCGGCAAAGTGGTTGGCACCATTATGAGTGGCCTGCTACTGGGGATCTTACTCGCACGGACCGTTGCCGGACTGCTGGCGAATCTCGGCGGCTGGCGCACCGTCTTTTGGGTCGCATCGGTGTTAATGGCACTGATGGCACTGGCGTTATGGCGCGGCCTGCCACAAATGAAATCTGAAACCCACCTCAACTACCCACAGTTGCTTGGTTCCGTTTTCAGCATGTTTATCAGCGAGAAGATCCTGCGTACCCGCGCGATACTGGGCTGCCTGACCTTTGCCAACTTCAGCATTCTCTGGACATCAATGGCTTTTTTGCTCGCCGCGCCGCCTTTTAATTACAGCGATGGCGTAATTGGTCTGTTTGGACTTGCGGGGGCTGCCGGGGCGTTGGGCGCTCGCCCGGCGGGCGGTTTTGCCGATAAGGGCAAATCGCATCTCACAACAACGTTTGGTCTGCTGCTGCTGTTACTTTCGTGGTTGGCGATCTGGTTTGGCCACGCTTCCGTACTGGCGCTAATTATCGGCATTCTGATACTGGATCTCACCGTGCAGGGCGTGCATATCACCAATCAAACCGTGATTTATCGTATTCATCCTGATGCGCGTAATCGCCTGACCGCAGGTTACATGACCAGCTACTTTATTGGCGGTGCTGCTGGTTCGCTGATCTCGGCATCCGCCTGGCAACATGCCGGTTGGGCTGGCGTTTGTCTGGCTGGCGCGACGATTGCCCTGGTTAACTTACTGGTCTGGTGGCGAGGTTTTCATCTTCAGGAAGTCGCAAATTAAGCAATCAGCAACCGTTTTCGTGGCTTTACACTTATAAGGGTGTTAAGAATCCCATCAGTCTGATAAGGTTAGGATATTCATCCAGACTATTAATAATATTAACAATCGTTAAGCGTACACTCTATGGTAAGCCCTACTCCACTGCCTGCTTCTGGTTCGGCGACCTTCATGGAAGGCTGCAAAGACAGTTTACCGATTGTTATTAGTTATATTCCGGTGGCCTTTGCATTTGGTCTGAATGCGACCCGTCTGGGATTCTCTCCCCTGGAAAGCGTTTTTTTCTCCTGCATTATTTATGCAGGAGCGAGCCAGTTTGTCATCACCGCAATGCTGGCAGCTGGTAGTAGCTTGTGGGTAGCCGCATTGACCGTTATGGCAATGGATGTTCGCCATGTACTGTATGGTCCATCGTTGCGTAGCCGCATTGTTCAACGCCTGCAAAAATCGAAAACCGCACTGTGGGCGTTTGGCCTGACGGACGAAGTTTTTGCCGCAGCAACGGCAAAACTGGTACGTAATAATCGCCGCTGGAGCGAAAACTGGATGATCGGCATTGCCTTCAGTTCATGGTCATCGTGGGTATTTGGTACGGTAATAGGGGCATTTTCGGGCAGCGGTTTGCTGCAAGGTTATCCAGCCGTCGAAGCAGCATTAGGCTTTATGCTGCCGGCACTCTTTATGAGTTTTCTGCTCGCCTCTTTCCAGCGCAAACAATCTCTTTGCGTTACCGCAGCGTTAGTTGGTGCCCTTGCTGGCGTAACGCTATTTTCTATTCCCGTCGCCATTCTGGCAGGCATTGTCTTTGGCTGCCTCACTGCGTTAATCCAGTCATTCTGGCAAGGAGCACCTGATGAGCTATGAGGTTCTGCTGCTTGGATTACTGGTTGGCGCGGCGAATTACTGCTTCCGCTATTTACCCCTACGCCTGCGAGTGGGCAATGCCCGCCCAACCAAGCGTGGCGCAGTGGGTATTTTGCTCGACACCATTGGCATCGCCTCGATTTGCGCTCTGCTGGTTGTCTCTACCGCACCAGAAGTGATACACGATTCACGCCGTTTCGTACCCACGCTGGTCGGTTTTGCGGTACTGGGAGCCAGTTTCTATAAAACACGCAGCATCATTATTCCCACTTTATTGAGTGCGCTGGCCTACGGGCTGACGTGGAAAGTGATGACGTTTCTATAGACCACAAGAATCATTTTTCTAAAACAATACATTTACTTTATTTGTCACTGTCGTTACTATATCGGCTGAAATTAATGAGGTCATACCCAAATGGATAGTTCGTTTACGCCCATTGAACAAATGCTAAAATTTCGCGCCAGCCGCCACGAAGATTTTCCTTATCAGGAGATCCTTCTGACCCGTCTTTGCATGCATATGCAAAGCAAGCTGCTGGAGAACCGCAATAAAATGCTGAAGGCTCAGGGGATTAACGAGACGTTGTTTATGGCGTTGATTACGCTGGAGTCTCAGGAAAACCACAGTATTCAGCCTTCTGAATTGAGCTGTGCTCTTGGATCATCCCGTACCAATGCGACGCGTATTGCCGATGAGCTGGAAAAACGTGGCTGGATCGAACGTCGTGAAAGCGATAACGATCGCCGCTGCCTGCATCTGCAATTAACGGAAAAAGGTCACGAGTTTTTGCGCGAGGTTTTACCGCCGCAGCATAACTGCCTGCATCAACTCTGGTCCGCGCTCAGCACAACAGAAAAAGATCAGCTCGAGCAAATCACCCGCAAATTGCTCTCCCGTCTCGATCAGATGGAACAAGACGGTGCTGTTCTCGAAGCGATGAGCTAACGCGTCATCTCGCTCAAAAATCCAGACTTATAAAAGAAAAACTGACCGGCCAGCATCGCAACGTGCTGGCCTTTTTGGCAAGCAGGTCGGCTCAGCCGATGAGTTAAGAAGATCGTGGAGAATACTATGAGCGCAAATGCGGAGACACAAACCCCGCAGCAACCGGTAAAGAAGAGCGGCAAACGTAAGCGTCTGCTCCTCCTTCTCACCTTGCTCTTTATTATTATTGCCGTAGCGATAGGGATTTATTGGTTTTTGGTACTGCGTCATTTCGAAGAAACGGATGACGCATACGTGGCAGGAAATCAGATTCAAATTATGTCTCAGGTGTCAGGCAGTGTGACGAAAGTCTGGGCCGATAACACCGATTTTGTAAAAGAAGGCGATGTGCTGGTCACTCTCGACCCGACGGATGCTCGCCAGGCGTTTGAAAAAGCCAAAACTGCGCTGGCTTCCAGCGTACGTCAAACCCACCAGCTGATGATTAACAGCAAACAGTTGCAGGCAAATATTGAGGTGCAGAAAATCGCCCTCGCCAAAGCTCAGAGTGACTACAACCGTCGCGTGCCGCTGGGCAATGCCAACCTGATTGGCCGAGAAGAGCTGCAACACGCCCGCGACGCCGTCACCAGCGCCCAGGCGCAGCTGGATGTCGCCATTCAACAATACAATGCCAATCAGGCGATGATTTTGGGTACTAAACTTGAAGATCAGCCTGCCGTGCAACAGGCTGCCACTGAAGTGCGTAATGCCTGGCTGGCGCTGGAGCGTACCCGTATTGTCAGCCCGATGACTGGTTATGTCTCCCGTCGCGCAGTACAGCCTGGTGCACAAATTAGCCCAACGACGCCGCTGATGGCGGTCGTTCCAGCCACGAATATGTGGGTGGATGCTAACTTTAAAGAGACGCAGATTGCCAATATGCGCATCGGTCAGCCGGTTACCATCACCACCGATATTTACGGCGATGATGTGAAATACACCGGTAAAGTGGTTGGTCTGGATATGGGTACGGGTAGCGCGTTCTCGCTGCTTCCGGCGCAAAACGCCACCGGTAACTGGATCAAAGTCGTTCAGCGTCTGCCTGTTCGTATCGAACTGGACCAGAAACAGTTGGAGCAATACCCGCTGCGTATCGGTTTATCCACGCTGGTGAGCGTCAATACCACTAACCGTGACGGCCAGGTACTGGCAAACAAAGTACGCTCCACACCGGTCGCGGTAAGCACCGCGCGTGAAATCAGCCTGGCACCTGTCAATAAACTGATCGACGACATCGTAAAAGCTAACGCTGGCTAATCCAGAGGTGCGTGTGATGCAACAGCAAAAACCGCTGGAAGGCGCGCAACTGGTCATTATGACGATTGCGCTGTCGCTGGCGACATTCATGCAGGTGCTGGACTCCACCATTGCTAACGTGGCGATCCCCACTATCGCCGGGAACCTGGGTTCATCACTCAGTCAGGGAACGTGGGTAATCACCTCCTTCGGGGTGGCGAATGCCATCTCGATCCCTCTTACCGGCTGGCTGGCAAAGCGCTTCGGGGAAGTGAAACTGTTCCTCTGGTCGACCATCGCCTTCGCCATTGCTTCGTGGGCATGTGGTGTCTCCAGCAGTCTGAATATGCTGATCTTCTTCCGCGTGATTCAGGGGATTGTCGCCGGGCCATTGATCCCGCTTTCGCAAAGTCTGTTACTGAATAACTACCCACCGGCCAAACGTTCTATCGCGCTGGCGTTGTGGTCGATGACGGTGATTGTCGCGCCAATTTGCGGCCCGATCCTCGGCGGTTATATCAGTGATAATTACCACTGGGGCTGGATATTCTTCATCAACGTGCCGATTGGCGTGGCGGTTGTATTGATGACACTGCAAACCCTGCGCGGACGTGAAACCCGCACCGAACGGCGGCGGATTGATGCCGTGGGGCTGGCACTGCTGGTAATTGGTATCGGCAGCCTACAGATTATGCTCGACCGGGGTAAAGAGCTGGACTGGTTCTCATCACAGGAAATTATCATCCTTACCGTGGTGGCAGTGGTGGCTATCTGCTTCCTGATTGTCTGGGAGCTAACGGATGATAACCCGATAGTCGATCTGTCGTTGTTTAAGTCGCGCAACTTCACCATCGGCTGCTTGTGTATCAGCCTCGCGTATATGCTCTACTTCGGCGCTATTGTTCTGCTGCCGCAGTTGTTGCAGGAGGTCTACGGTTACACGGCAACGTGGGCAGGGCTGGCCTCTGCGCCGGTAGGGATTATTCCGGTGATCCTGTCGCCAATTATCGGTCGCTTTGCGCATAAACTGGATATGCGCCGACTGGTGACGTTCAGCTTTATTATGTATGCCGTCTGCTTCTACTGGCGTGCTTATACCTTTGAACCGGGTATGGATTTCGGCGCGTCGGCCTGGCCGCAGTTTATTCAGGGCTTCGCGGTGGCCTGCTTCTTTATGCCGCTGACCACCATTACGCTGTCTGGTCTGCCACCGGAACGACTGGCGGCGGCGTCGAGCCTCTCCAACTTTACGCGAACGCTGGCGGGGTCTATCGGTACGTCCATAACGACGACGATGTGGACTAACCGCGAGTCGATGCACCATGCTCAGTTGACCGAATCGGTGAACCCGTATAACCCGAACGCCCAGGCGATGTACAGCCAACTGGAAGGGCTGGGGATGACGCAACAGCAGGCATCGGGCTGGATTGCTCAGCAGATCACCAATCAGGGGCTGATTATTTCTGCCAATGAGATCTTCTGGATGTCAGCCGGGATATTCCTCGTCTTGCTGGGGCTGGTGTGGTTTGCTAAACCGCCATTTGGCGCAGGCGGCGGCGGAGGCGGCGCGCACTAAGGTTGTTCAAGGGAGCTGCGGCTCCCTTTTTTATATGCTCATTCTGTAAACGGTTGTTTAATCAACGCCAAATGATGCCATTATGGAGGGTTGCTTAATAAACAGTTCTGCAATCAGAAAAATAGACAATGTATTTATATTTTTCTTAAGAATCGTGTGTTTTATCTCATATTTTTATTCATTTCATCGATACACAGAAATCACATTTATATTATTTTTTTGATAAAAACCCTGGTATTTACCCCCTTCTAAGAAGATGTGCAAACAATAAACATGCAATTAATTTGTCATTTTTATTAAATTCAAAAAATATCGACACCATATATCTTAATGATTTTCCTCATTTTTCTTTTTATCATTTTTTACCACTTAAGATATTTAAAGATTTTTGCCATAGAAAACTATGCTACTTATTTTTTAGCACAACAACTAAACCATCAAAATAAATTAATATTAAATTAACCATAAATTAAACTGATTTATAAACATTGGTTTCACGCACTACTCTTCATTTGAAGAAACAGTAACCTGTTCCAAAGACGTTAAAATCTAATTTTCTTACGTAGTTACTGTGAGTTCATTATTTATCTAAAAATAAATCATAAGGATGAGAAGGAACTTTATGAACATCAAAAAGCATCCCTTGTCAACGCTGGCAATAGCTATTTCAACCGTGTTATCAATACCCGTTTCACTGGCATGGACACCACCCACGACCATCAACAGTGATGTTACCATCGACAATAATGATGTTGTAACGCTATCCTCATCCGAAAATAATTCATCAGCCTGGGATCAATTTCATTATCTTAATGTTGGTTCAAAAAGTGAAGGAACATTGAATATAGATGGGCGGGATCTGTCTACGGCTAAAATCGTAATCGGCAATGCTACCTCCGGGGTAATGAAATTAGAAAATAATACTCATCTAACGCTTAGTCATGCATCGCCTAATGAACGCGATGTTTATTTAGGTAAGAATGGTGGTTCAGGAACCTTAATGGTGCTTAGCGGCAGTACTATCACCGATTTAAATGAATTCAGAATCGGTGAATTTAATTACCAGGCACAGGGTCAAGTTGTTATTGACGGTGAGGGTTCATCCGTTGCCGCACGGTATGTGATGGTAGGCGATCAGGGGACGGGTAAACTCGAAATCACTCATGGCGGTCGTCTTACAGCATCAAAAGATATGATCATTGGCTTTAATGGAAATATGGAGAATTTTCAGGGAACGGGATACGGCGAAACCCTGGTTGATGGTGACAATTCTTCATTAGCCGTGAATGAGTTTATCTCCCTTGGTGGATTGGGCTCATTGCAGAACGATGCAAAGGGTACTCTTACCGTTAGTAATAATGCCACGGTCAGCGCGAATCAATTTATCTGGCTTGGAATGGACGAAACCAGCACCGGTATTCTAAACATTGGTGGAGCGAAGGGAGAAGCCGAACAGAAAGCGGGGGCAATTAAGACGCCGATTATCCATATGGGAAGCGATGTAGGGGATAGTACTGCCCAAATTAATTTCAACCATTCCAGCGAAGATTTTATCCTGGCTGCAGATATAGCTGGCAAAGGCGAAGTTAACCAGGAAGGTTCAGGTATCACTACGTTGACTGGCGCAAATACCTATTCTGGCCAAACGAATATTAGTAAAGGCACCCTGCGCGCCGGTATCAACGATACCTTTAGTCCGAACTCCAGTTATGTCGTCTCCAGTGGAGGGAATATTGATTTAGACGGTTTTTCGCAAACCTTAAATACGCTGGATTTAGCAGGTACAGCGACGCTATCGTCCTCAAAAAATGGCAACAAGTTGACACCTGCCACACTCACCATTAATGGAGATTACACCGCCAATAATGGGTTGTTAGTTATGCGTACCGAACTCGGTGATGATAATTCCGCGACCGATAAATTAATTGTAAAAGGCAACACGTCTGGTCATACCCGCGTGAGTGTTCACAATGCGGGCGGTCTGGGCGCGGATACTCTGGAAGGGATAAAAATTGTCGAGGTTGACGGCCTGTCAGAGGGCGTTTTCAGTAAAGAAGGTCGTATTGTTGCCGGTCCTTATGATTACAACGTAGTAAAAAGCGACAACCAGAACTGGTTTTTAACCAGTGAAATTCCCGCAGGACCGTATACCCCGGTACTCCCCGTCATCCCGGAACCCGATCCTGAGCCCCCTGTAACACCAGAACCGCCTGTGACACCGGAGCCGCCTGTTACGCCATCTGTTCCACAACCAGAACGAAAACATCTGTATCGCCCGGAAATTGGTAGCTATGTGGCTAATATTCAGGCGGCAAATACGCTGTTTAATACCCGACTGCATGACCGTCTGGGGGAAACACAATACACCGACCTGCTCACTGGCGAACAGAAAGTGACCAGTCTGTGGATGCGTAACATTGGCGGACATAATCGCTTTAAAGATCGCTCGGATGAATTGAGCACTCAGAGCAACCGTTATGTTCTGCAACTGGGTGGTGACCTCGCACAATGGAGCAGTAATGACCTTGATCGCTGGCATCTCGGCTTAATGGCTGGCTATGCCAACAGCAAGAGTCACACGCATTCCAACCTGACCGGGTACAACTCACGTGGGCAAATCGACGGCTACAGTGTGGGCGTGTATGGCACCTGGTACGCTAATGAAGCAGACAAAACAGGGACTTATGTTGACAGCTGGTTGCTCTACAACTGGTTTGATAATACCGTCTCCGGCGAGTATCTGCCCAGTGAGAAATATCACTCTGACGGCATCACCGCCGCCATTGAAGCGGGTTATACCTTCCGTCTTGGTGAAAGCGCAGATGCACGTACCAGCTACTGGTTGCAGCCAAAAATGCAACTGACATGGATGGATGTGAAGGCAGACAATCATACGGAAGACAATGGCACGCTTGTTGAGGACAGCACCGAAGGCAACCTGCAAACACGTCTGGGGGTGAAAGCATATCTGCAGGGTCATCATGCTATTGATGATCATAAAGAGCGTTCTTTCCAGCCTTTCGTGGAAGCCAACTGGGTTTATAACTCCCGCAATTACA
>NZ_RHJR01000002.1:174233-313742 GCF_004212325.1 Escherichia sp. E13S3 | reverse complement strand
CAACGTCGCCCAGCAGTTGGGTGATAACGGTTACAGTGATACCCAGGGAATGTTGGGCATGAAATATCTCTTTTAATGCCACTTTGCCACCTGTCACGTACAGGTGGCATGCTCCCTGCGTCAACCAGATAAGCGTAGCGCACCAGGCAAGCCGGACGGTGCTGTTGCATCTCCGGCTGCTTCTGCACTTACCAACTAAATGTGCAGTTCCTGCAACTTCTCTTTCGGCAGCGCCAGTTCTTCATTGCTGTTGATGCGCACGTCACGTTCCAGAATGCTACGCGCAATATCCTGTGCTTCCTGCAAAGAGTGCATCTGGTAAGTACCGCACTGATAGACGTTAAGTTCCGGGATCTGATTCTGATCCTGCACTTTCAACACGTCTTCCATTGCCGCTTTCCAGGCATCAGCGACACGCTGCTCATCAGGCGTACCAATCAGACTCATATAAAAACCAGTGCGGCAGCCCATTGGTGAGATATCGATAATCTCAACGCCATTACCGTTAAGATGGTTACGCATAAAACCAGCAAACAGGTGCTCCAGGGTATGGATCCCTCTTTCTGGCATCACTTCTTTGTTCGGCACGCAGAAGCGCAGATCGAACACGGTGATTGCGTCGCCATGCGGGGTGTTCATTGTTTTCGCCACCCGAACTGCAGGCGCTTCCATCCGGGTATGATCGACTGTGAAGCTATCTAACAACGGCATTTAGCCACCTCCGGTAAATTTTTTTTAAATATTCTGAACTCTTTCTTCCCAGGCGAGTCTGAGTATATGAAAGACGCGCATTTGTTATCATCATCCCTGAATTCAGAGATGAAATTTTGGCCACTCACGAGTGGCCTTTTTCTTTTCTGTCAGGCGTGTTTTTCCAGCCACACCGCAAACGGTTCGGTATCAGCGGCTTCCATTTCCTGCTGACGGCGTTCAGACGCCTCGCGCTCGGCTACAAAATCCTCTTCGCGCAGAATTTCCAGCGGCTCTTCACGCAGAAGATTACGGTAGGCTTCTGCAAACGCTTTACCTGTTCCGCCAATGCCAGTATCAATCATAGACCTTAAGATACGCGCAGAGAAAGTCAGATCAGGATTATCGAAGCAGGCGACCAGTTCATCACACACTTTCTGGTACGCTTCGCCGCCGTTAATGCTATCCAGCGTTTGCGCGACGCGTTTTAGATCGCGGAACAGATCTTTCCCCACCTGCGGCAACGGGAATTGCGCAGTTTCGCAACCGATACCCAGCGTCAGGCCCGGTTTACGACCCTCGAGGATCACCCGGTTCCAGTTAACGCGTGTACAGGCAAGTTCGCTACTGCTCATTTCCGGTGCATCAGCCAGCGCACACCAGACCATAAACAGGTCGAGGAAACGCACCTGCTGTTCATCTACACCAATCGGCGAGAACGGGTTGATGTCCAGCGAACGCACTTCAATATATTCAATGCCGCCACGTAATAGCGCATCAGAAGGCGATTCTCCGCTGCGAGTAACGCGTTTTGGACGAATCGGCGCATACAGTTCGTTTTCAATCTGCAGCACGTTGCTGTTGATTTGTAACCGCTTACCGTCTTTCTCAATACCAATCTTCGCATACTCTTCCGACGGCGTTTTGATAGCCTGCTTGAGCCCTGCGACGTACTCGTAGAGATCGTTGAAGGTAATACCGAGATTGCTTTGCGATTTATTGGTATAGCCAAGATCGCTCAAACGAAGAGAGGTCGCATACGGCAGGTAATACATACCGCACTCGGTTTTCTCAAACGGCAGCGACGTTGGTTTTCCTTGCAGGAAAGAAGAACAAATCGCCGGAGACGCACCAAACAGATAAGGAATGACCCAACCGAAGCGATAGTAGTTGCGGATAACGCGGAAATAGCCCGCAGAAATTTTCTCTTTTGCATCAGCGCCCGAGATATCACCGCACTTCGCTTGCCAGAATGCCATTGGCAAAGAGAAATTGTAGTGCACGCCGGAAATGGTTTGCATCAGCGCGCCGTAGCGATTTTTCAGCCCTTCACGGTACAGCGTTTTAAAGCGTCCGGTGTTAGAAGTACCGTACTGTGCCAGTTCGATGTCCTGACCTTCTGCGATGTAGCATGGCATGCTTAACGGCCACATCCGCTCATCGCCCATATTGCGCGCCGTATAACGATGCAGATCGCGCATAAAGGTCAGCATATGTTCAATATCACCATCCACTGGTGTAATAAATTCCAGCAATGCTTCCGCAAAATCGGTGGTTATCCATTTATGCGTCAGTGCGGAACCTAATGCTTCAGGATGACCTGTTGTTGCCAGTGTGCCATCCGCATTAACACGCAAAGTTTCGCGCTCCAGCCCACGCTGTATCCCCTTTAACGCCTGAGGATGTTTTTCCAGCCAGGCCAGCGCCTGTGATACGTCCGGGATCAAATTGACCTCCCGCCTGTCAAAATCGTTTTATTTAGCATAACTGTAATGGTGGCCATGTGTGCAGGCCTACAATTAGTGCCACCACATCATGCCCTGAACGGTAGCTACTGCAATCGCAACATAGCGTAACGCTTTACCAAGGCACAAAAAAAAGATTACCGGTCCCCACGAGATGCGCATCCATCCCGCTAACAGACACAGTAAATCGCCAACCACGGGCATCCAGCTTAATAATAGTGTGATTGCACCATATCGTTTCAGCCAGCCGATGGCTTTCTCTTGCCAGCGCGATGTTTTGCGCAGTGGAAAGAAACGCCCAAGGATAACGTTAGTTAGCCCTCCAAGGCTATTACCCATTGTTGCTGTTAACACTAAAACCCAGGGATGACTTACCCCGGAAAGTAACATTGCAACCAGGACGACTTCGGAATTACCGGGTAATAGTGTAGCGCTGAGGAAACTACTGGCAAACAACGAGAAAAGCGATAAAGCTTCACTCACAGCAAGCGAACATCCACTGCGTCCATGCCTGCAGCGCGAGCAGCCTGAATACCGAAATCAGCATCTTCAAAGACCACACACTGCGTTGGTTGCACGCCCATACGCTGTGCGCACAACAAAAATGTGTCTGGCGCAGGTTTATGATGTTTGACGTGATCGGCGGCAACGACCGCATCAAAATAACGGCGTAATCCCAGGTGCGCCAGCAATGCCTCAGCGATGGCGCTTTCACTCCCCGTTCCAACAGCCATTGGTCGACGTCCGTGCCAGCTTTTCACCACTTCAACAAGAGGAAGCGGTTCGACGCTATCCAGCAGCATACTTCTTACTGCTTCTGTTTTTTCACGCGCTAACGCATGCGGGTCGAGATCGGCCTGATTCAGCTCAATAATCGCCTGAGCAATACGCCAGGTGGGCGAGCCATTAAGCGCAATCATCGCCTGAACATCGTACTGAAGACCGTAATGCCCTAATACTTCGCGCCACGCTTTACGGTGCGTAGGCTCCGTATCCAGGATTGTGCCATCCATATCAAAAATTAAACCTGCATAACGCTCGTACATGGTCTTCTCGCAAGTCGAAAAATATGACGCTACTTTAGCGTAATTGCTTGATTTTGTCGCTGATGGCGAAAGGGAAGATTATTCAGGATATGGATAAAATAGTTATTTAGAAATGAGATATTTTTGAAGGAAATTTTTTGGAGAAGATGGTGCATCCGGGAGGATGACTCACTGGCGTTCGCCCTTCGGGCCGTTGCTGGCGCAACGTTATCCTCCCTGGTGCATACATCAATATTGCAGACCGTGAAGATTATCAATCGTGAGTAATACAGAGAAGATGGTGCATCCGGGAGGATTCGAACCTCCGACCGCTCGGTTCGTAGCCGAGTACTCTATCCAGCTGAGCTACGGATGCATTGGGAAATTTATTTTACTGCTGATATTGATACCGCTACTAAAGCCATATCAAGTAAGAGATGGTGCATCCGGGAGGATTACTCGCCTTGCGGCTCGCCCTTCGGGCCGTTGCTAAGCAACGTTATCCTCCCTGGTGCCTGCGGTTAGTACCGCCACCTCTTCGATACCTTCATCGCTGAAGGTTACGGAGAATATGGTGCATCCGGGAGGATTCGAACCTCCGACCGCTCGGTTCGTAGCCGAGTACTCTATCCAGCTGAGCTACGGATGCATCGGGAAATTTGTTTTACTGCTGATATTGATACCGCTACGAAAGCCGTATCAAGTAAGAGATGGTGCATCCGGGAGGATTCGAACCTCCGACCGCTCGGTTCGTAGCCGAGTACTCTATCCAGCTGAGCTACGGATGCATCGGGAAACTTACTTTACTGCAGATTTTTTGATACCGCTACTAAAGCCGTATCAAGTAAGAGATGGTGCATCCGGGAGGATTCGAACCTCCGACCGCTCGGTTCGTAGCCGAGTACTCTATCCAGCTGAGCTACGGATGCAAATGGCGGTGAGGCGGGGATTCGAACCCCGGATGCAGCTTTTGACCGCATACTCCCTTAGCAGGGGAGCGCCTTCAGCCTCTCGGCCACCTCACCACACGCCTCTTACGAGTGCTTCGAAGAACTTGTTTATCGCTCATCGTCGCTGCGTGGCGCACATATTACTTTCTGAGACTTATAAGTCAAACAATTTTTCCCACACTTTTATCGTTTGCACACTTCGCGCTCAATTAGTCTGTAAAAACGTCAAAAAGAGTGTTTTATCAACAGAAAAACAGGCCTCTGACAGGTAGCAGTGATAGAGAAAAATGAAGGCAAAAGTTAAATGAACGGGAGTAACGCGAAAAGAAAATGAAGTGAAGGAGAAATTTTGAGGGTGCGTCTCACCGTTAAAGATGAGACGCGGAAAGATTAGTAACTGGACTGCTGGGATTTTTCAGCCTGGATACGCTGGTAGATCTCTTCACGGTGAACAGAAACTTCCTTCGGGGCGTTTACGCCAATACGTACCTGGTTGCCCTTTACCCCTAAAACTGTCACGGTGACCTCATCCCCAATCATGAGGGTCTCACCAACTCGACGAGTCAGAATCAGCATTCTTTGCTCCTTGAAAGATTAAAAGAGTCGGGTCTCTCTGTATCCCGGCATTATCCATCATATAACGCCAAAAAGTAAGCAATGACAAACACATTACATCTAAGCAGTCATGGCATTACATTCTGTTAAACCTAAGTTTAGCCGATATACACAACTTCAACCTGACTTTATCATTGTCGATAGCGTCGATGCGAATGCCGTGAAGCAAGTCCACGGCATTGCCTGACACTTATATTATTGCAATTTCGCGCTGACCCAGCCTTTCACACTGGCTAACGCTGCAGGTAAGGCCGCAGCATCCGTACCACCGGCTTGCGCCATGTCAGGACGTCCACCACCCTTGCCGCCCACCTGCTGAGCGACCATACCAATCAGTTCCCCTGCTTTCACGCGATCTGTGACGTCCTTAGATACGCCTGCAATCAGAGAAACCTTACCTTCGGCTACCGTTGCCAGCACGATAATTGTCGACCCCAGCTGATTTTTTAAATCGTCAACCATGGTGCGCAACATTTTCGGCTCAACACCGCTAAGCTCACTAACCAACAGCTTAACACCATTAACATCAATTGCCTTACTGGAAAGATTTGCGCTCTCCTGTGCGGCAGCCTGTTCTTTAAGCTGTTGTAACTCTTTTTCCAGCTGACGCGTACGTTCCAGTACTGAGCGCACTTTATCAGCCAGATTATTGCTATCGCCTTTCAGCAGATGCGCGACTTCGCTTAAGCGATCGCTGTCTGCATGAACGGTGGCGATAGCACCTTCTCCGGTTACCGCTTCGATACGACGAACGCCTGCAGCAGTACCCGATTCAGAAATGATACGGAACAGACCAATATCACCGGTGCGGCTGGCGTGAGTACCACCACACAGCTCGGTGGAGAAATCGCCCATGCTCAGCACACGTACACGTTCATCATACTTCTCGCCGAACAGCGCCATCGCACCTTTCGCTTTCGCCGCTTCGAGATCCATGATGTTGGTTTCGATAGGCAAGTTACGACGAATCTGCGCGTTCACCAGATCTTCGACAGCACGAATCTCTTCTGGTTTCATCGCTTCGTTATGCGAGAAGTCAAAACGCAGCACCTTGTCATTAACCAGCGAACCTTTCTGGGAGACATGAGTACCCAGAACCTGACGCAGCGCAGCGTGCATCAGATGCGTTGCGGAGTGATTCAGACGAATACGAGCGCGACGAGCTTCATCTACATCCGCCTGTACCGCGTCGCCCACTTTCAGAGAACCCGCAGCAAGTTTACCGATGTGACCAATCGCCTGGCCATATTTCTGCGTATCTTCCACCGCAAAGGAGAAGTTAGCGCCTTTCAGTTCGCCTTTATCGCCAACCTGACCGCCGGATTCTGCATAGAATGGCGTTTGATCCAGCACGACCACAGCTTCCTGGCCTGCATTGATGGCATCAACCGCTTTACCATCAACAAACAGCGCGGTCACTTTGCCGTTCAGTTCCAGATGGTCATAGCCTTTAAATTCAGATGCGCTATCAACACGGATCATCGCGTTGTAATCGGCACCAAAGCCGCTGGCTTCGCGCGCACGACGACGCTGCTCTTCCATTGCTGCTTCAAATCCAGCTTCGTCAACTTTGATGTTGCGCTCACGGCAAACGTCAGCCGTCAGGTCAACCGGGAAGCCGTAGGTGTCGTACAGGCGGAAAGCAGTTTCGCCATCCAGCGTATCACCAGAAAGTTTTGCCAGCTCTTCATCCAGCAGCGCCAGACCGCGCTCCAGAGTACGGGCAAACTGCTCTTCTTCAGTCTTCAGCACCTGCTCAACCTGCGCCTGCTGGCGCTTCAGGTCTTCACCCGCAGAGCCCATAACGTCGATTAGCGGACCAACCAGTTTGTAGAAGAAGGTTTCTTTCGCGCCCAGCATATTACCGTGACGCACTGCGCGACGAATGATACGACGCAGTACATAACCACGGTTTTCGTTGGACGGCATTACGCCATCCGCGATCAGGAACGCACAAGAACGAATGTGGTCAGCGATAACGCGCAGCGATTTATTGCTCAGATCGGTCGCGCCAGTCACCTTAGCCACCGCCTGAATCAGCGTACGGAACAGGTCGATATCATAGTTGGAGTTTACGTGTTGCAGCACGGCGGCAATACGCTCCAGACCCATACCGGTATCTACAGACGGCTTCGGCAGCGGTTCCATCGTGCCATCTGCCTGGCGGTTGAACTGCATGAAGACGATGTTCCAGATCTCAATGTAGCGGTCACCGTCTTCTTCCGGGCTTCCCGGAGGGCCACCCCAAATGTGGTCGCCGTGATCGTAGAAGATTTCGGTGCACGGGCCGCACGGACCAGTGTCACCCATCTGCCAGAAGTTGTCAGATGCGTATGGCGCACCTTTGTTATCGCCGATGCGAATAATACGTTCGCGCGGGATCCCTACTTCTTTTTCCCAGATTTCGTAGGCTTCGTCGTCGCTTTCATAGACGGTAACCCACAGACGCTCTTTCGGCAGGGCAAACCATTTTTCGCTGGTCAGCAGTTCCCATGCAAACTGAATGGCATCGTGTTTGAAATAGTCGCCGAAGCTGAAGTTGCCCAGCATTTCGAAGAAGGTATGGTGACGCGCGGTGTAACCGACGTTTTCCAGGTCGTTGTGTTTACCACCCGCACGCACGCAGCGTTGGGAAGTGGTAGCGCGGGAATAATTACGCTTGTCGAGCCCAAGGAACACATCCTTGAACTGGTTCATCCCGGCGTTGGTAAACAACAAAGTTGGGTCGTTATGGGGTACCAGGGAGCTGCTGGCAACTACCTGATGTCCCTTACTATGGAAAAAGTCGAGAAACGCCTGACGGATCTCAGCGGTGCTCTTGCTCATAATTATCCTGAAATCAAGCTAACGAAATATCGCCACCAGCTACAGCGAGTCTTAACCGCCGGGCTGGTAACTGAAAAGTGGGAATAAGATAAGTTTTCTTGACTGGGAAGTAAAATACCGTATGCGTTCAGTCGGCAAAATTTCGCCAAATCTCCTGGATATCTTCCATCAGATAGCCACGATAGAGCAGAAAACGCTGGATCTTAACTTTTTCTGAAAAGACAGTTGGCAAAGGTTCGCCATATTTTCGCGTCGCCTGATCGCGCGCCAGTGCGCACCAGTCGATGTCACATTCACGCATCGCTTTTTCTGTCGCTTCGCGGGAAATACCTTTCTGATTCAGTTCCTGACGAATACGCGCAGGCCCATAACCTTTGCGGCTACGGCTGGCGATAAAGCGCGCAACAAATCGGCTGTCATCGAGATAGCCATGTTCATGGCACCAGGCAATAACGCGCTCGTAATCTTCTGCCGTGGCATCAATCTCTTCCGGGCCATTTTTGCCCATAATCGGTGCCGCGAGTTTACGTCGCAGTTCTTGCTCACTGTGATCGCGCACCGCCAGAATGCGTACCGCTCGATCCAACAGGCGAGCATATGCCGGGCGACGGGATGTTGAGTCTGTCATGGCATATCCTTACAACTTAAAAAAGCAAAAGGGCCGCAGATGCGACCCTTGTGTATCAAACAAGACGATTAAAAATCTTCGTTAGTTTCTGCTACGCCTTCGCTATCATCTACAGAGAAATCCGGCGTTGAGTTCGGGTTGCTCAGCAGCAACTCACGTACTTTCTTCTCGATCTCTTTCGCGGTTTCCGGGTTATCTTTCAGCCAGGCAGTCGCATTCGCTTTACCCTGACCGATCTTCTCACCTTTGTAGCTGTACCACGCGCCTGCTTTCTCGATCAGCTTCTCTTTCACGCCCAGGTCAACCAACTCGCCGTAGAAGTTGATACCTTCACCGTAGAGGATCTGGAATTCAGCCTGTTTAAACGGCGCTGCAATTTTGTTCTTCACCACTTTCACGCGGGTTTCGCTACCCACTACGTTTTCGCCCTCTTTCACCGCGCCGATACGACGGATGTCGAGACGAACAGAGGCGTAGAATTTCAGCGCGTTACCACCGGTAGTGGTTTCCGGGTTACCGAACATCACACCAATTTTCATACGGATCTGGTTGATGAAGATCAGCAGCGTGTTGGACTGCTTCAGGTTACCCGCCAGCTTACGCATCGCCTGGCTCATCATACGTGCTGCAAGGCCCATGTGAGAGTCGCCGATTTCACCTTCGATTTCCGCTTTCGGTGTCAGTGCCGCCACGGAGTCAACGACGATAACGTCTACTGCGCCAGAACGCGCCAGAGCGTCACAGATTTCCAGTGCCTGCTCGCCGGTGTCCGGCTGGGAGCACAGCAGGTTGTCGATATCGACACCCAGTTTACGTGCGTAGATTGGGTCCAGTGCGTGTTCAGCATCGATAAACGCACAGGTTTTACCTTCACGCTGCGCTGCGGCGATCACCTGCAACGTCAGCGTGGTTTTACCGGAAGATTCCGGTCCGTAGATTTCGACGATACGGCCCATCGGCAGACCACCTGCCCCAAGCGCGATATCCAGTGAAAGCGAACCGGTAGAGATGGTTTCCACATCCATGGAACGGTCTTCACCCAGGCGCATGATGGAGCCTTTACCAAATTGTTTCTCAATCTGGCCCAGTGCTGCCGCCAACGCTTTCTGTTTGTTTTCGTCGATAGCCATTTTTACTCCTGTCATGCCGGGTAATACCGGATAGTCAATATGTTCTGTTGAAGCAATTATACTGTATGCTCATACAGTATCAAGTGTTTTGTAGAAATTGTTGCCACAAGGTCTGCAATGCATACGCAGTAGCCTGACGACGCACCGCATCACGGTCACCGCTGAAGCATTCCCGCCGGGTAATGCCTTCGCCGCGGGCAGTGGCAAAAGCAAACCAGACGGTGCCGACAGGTTTCTCTTCACTGCCGCCATCCGGCCCGGCGATACCACTAATAGACACAGCATAATCAGCACGAGCCGCTTTCAGTGCACCTATCGCCATTTCCACCACGACGGGTTCACTCACCGCGCCATGCTGCGCCAGCGTCTCTTCACGTACACCGATCATCTGCGCTTTGGCTTCGTTACTGTAGGTGACAAATCCGCGTTCAAACCAGGCGGAGCTACCGGCAATATCGGTAATCACTTTCGCTACCCAACCACCGGTACAAGACTCGGCAGTTGTTACGGTTGCGCCACGGGCTTTCAGCGCCTGCCCTACCTGCTCGCTTAACTGCATCAGTTCACTGTCAGTCATCACAACCTCTGTCAGTCATAAATTTATGCCGGACAAGATAGCACTTTCGTCAGGAAGATGGTGTTGGCGTTGCAATTTTACGAGGAGGATTCAGAAAAAAGCTGATTAGCCAGAGGGAAGCTCACGCCCCCCTCTTGCAAATAGTTACTGCACGCGCGCCAGCGCCACGGCTTGTCCTAACTGCCAGACCGCCATTGCGTAATGGGTGCTGTGGTTATAACGGGTAATGGTGTAGAAGTTCGGCAGACCGTACCAGTACTGGTAACCGGTACCGACATCCAGACGCAGCAGGCTGGCTTGTTGATGGTTGCCCAGCGGCTGCTGTGGCGTTAAACCTGCCGCGGCAAGCTGCGAAATGCTGTACCTGGTTTTGAAGCCATTCGGTAAGCCTGGCGCCTGACCGTTTGCCATCACCGCCACCTGATCGCCTTTCACCCAGCCGTGTGCTTTGAAATAATTCGCCACGCTACCGATCGCATCAACCGGATCCCACAGGTTGATATGCCCGTCGCCGCTGAAATCTACCGCATATTGTTTGTAAGACGACGGCATAAACTGTCCGTAGCCCATCGCCCCGGCAAAGGAACCTTTCAGATTGAGCGGATCGTCCTGCTCGTCGCGCGCCATCAGCAGGAAGGTTTCCAGCTCGCCAGAGAAATACTCCGCGCGGCGTGGGTAGTTAAATGACAGCGTTGCCAGCGCATCGAGGATGCGAGTTTTCCCCATCACGCGCCCCCAGCGGGTTTCGACGCCGATAATCCCGACGATAATTTCCGGCGGTACGCCATACACCTGCCACGCGCGATTCAGCGCATCTTCATACTGATTCCAGAAAACCACGCCGTTCTGCACGTTATCCGGCGTAATAAATTTTTTGCGATAACGCAGCCATGCGCCGTTCGGACCGGATGGCGGTTTCACCGATGTGGTTGGTGCCTGGTTATCCATCAGCCGCAGTACCGAATCCAGACGTTTCGCCTGAGAGAGAATTTCCTGCAACTGCTGACGATCGAAACCGTGTTTGTTCACCATTTTTTCGATGAACTGCTGGGCATTGGGGTTATTGGCAAAATCACCGCCCATCTGCATCACATTGTGCTGCGGCTCAAGCAGGAAGCCGCCGGACGGCGTTCCGGTGGTTGTCTCAGTCGGTTTTGGCTTGCTGCTACAGGCGGCAAGTAACACAAAAAGGGGAAGCAATGTTACATAACGATGCTTGAACATGAGGGGTCCATTTAACAAATTCAACCAGGGGCAAGTATGGTAAAGCATCCCGCCCAGCACAAGGAAGCGGTAGTCTGTTTTCGGCACTCAATTTCTCTTTAGTCTCTTCTTTCAGTTCATATTTTTTCTTAAAGTATGTTGTAACTAAATTCACATATGTTGTTTCCCTTCCCATAGCGCTGGATAATGAGCGCTCATTCCGGCCATCAATCCCTGGCTGGAATAAATAAATGGACCTTAACCGGAGAGAGCAATGAGTGAAGCACTACTGAACGCGGGACGTCAGACGTTAATACTGGAGTTGCAGGAAGCAAGCCGTTTACCGGAACGTCTGGGCGATGATTTTGTTCGCGCCGCCAATATCATCCTGCACTGCGAAGGCAAAGTGGTGGTTTCCGGAATTGGCAAATCGGGCCACATTGGTAAGAAAATCGCCGCAACACTCGCCAGTACCGGCACACCGGCTTTTTTTGTCCATCCGGCAGAAGCACTGCACGGCGATCTGGGGATGATTGAAAGCCGCGATGTGATGCTGTTTATCTCTTACTCCGGTGGCGCGAAGGAACTGGATCTGATTATTCCGCGTCTGGAAGACAAATCTATCGCGCTGCTGGCGATGACCGGCAAACCGACGTCACCGCTGGGCCTGGCGGCGAAAGCGGTGCTGGATATCTCCGTAGAACGCGAAGCCTGCCCGATGCACCTTGCGCCGACTTCCAGCACTGTGAATACCCTGATGATGGGCGACGCGCTGGCGATGGCGGTCATGCAAGCGCGCGGATTTGATGAAGAAGATTTTGCCCGCTCCCACCCTGCTGGAGCACTGGGCGCTCGCTTGCTGAATAAAGTGCATCATCTGATGCGCCGTGATGACGCCATCCCGCAAGTGGCGTTAACCGCCAGCGTGATGGATGCGATGCTGGAACTCAGCCGCACCGGTCTGGGGCTGGTGGCGGTATGTGACGCTCAACAACAGGTACAAGGCGTCTTTACCGACGGCGATTTACGTCGCTGGCTGGTAGGCGGCGGAGCACTCACCACGCCAGTTAATGAAGCGATGACGACAGGCGGCACCACATTACAGGCACAAAGTCGCGCCATCGACGCCAAAGAAGTTCTGATGAAGCGCAAAATCACTGCCGCACCGGTGATAGATGAAAACGGCAAACTCACCGGCGCGATTAACCTGCAGGATTTCTATCAGGCCGGGATTATTTAATCCTTCAATCCCAGACGTTTCGCCAACCGATGCAGGTTGGCGACGTCAGTTTCCAGCATTCGCGCGCAGGCAGCCCAGTTGTTATGATTTTGTACCAGTGCCTGGCGAATGGTTTCACGCTGGAACGCTTCTGTCGCTTCACGCAGATTTTGCTTAACGACGGGCGTTGTCATCACTTCTGGCGGCGGCAATGCCTCCTCAGGAAAAGCAAAATGTTGCGCCTCAAGAATCACTTCATCGCCGCTGCGAGTGGCTCTCGCCAGCACTACCGCCCGATGAATAGCATGTTCCAGTTCGCGCACGTTCCCCGGAAAACTGTAGTGTTGCAGTAATTTTCGCGCCCCGGCACTTAATACCACGCGGGAGAGCCCCAGCCGCAAACGACACTGCTCGCAAAAATACCCCGCAAGCAAAATGACATCATCGCCCCGCTCATGCAGCGGCGGTACCGAAAGTGGAAACACGCTCAGGCGATGGAACAAATCGGCGCGGAATCGCCCTGCCAGCACCTCTTCGCGTAAGTCGCGGTTAGTCGCCGCCAGCACGCGCACATCGACCCGCAAACTGCGGTCATCGCCAACGCGCTGAATATCGCCATACTGCAACACCCTCAGCAGCTTGGCCTGCAATGCCAACGACAACTCGCCGATCTCATCCAGAAACAGCGTGCCGTTATCCGCCATTTCAAACTTCCCGCTGCGGTTACTGATAGCGCCAGTAAACGCCCCTTTCACATGCCCGAACAGTTCACTTTCCGCCACACTTTCCGGCAGTGCGGCACAGTTGAGATAGACCAACGGATTCACCGCCCGTGGCGAGGCTTCATGAATCGCTTTCGCCACCAGCTCCTTACCGGTTCCCGTCTCACCGCTGATCAGGACGTTGAGATCGGACGCCGCCACAATCTCAATCTCTTTTTTCAATTGCGTCATACCTGGCGACAGACCGATCATCTGCGTCTGTTTCACCGTTTCAAACGGCGCGGCATCGCCTGGCAGCATATTCTGGCTTTCCAGTTGTTCAATCAGCAACGCATTGCTTAACGCTCCCGCCGCCAGCGCAGCAATCAGGCGTAACTCTTCATCGCTGAAAATATCGAACTGATCGGGCTGCATTCCGTCGAGCGTCAATGCGCCGATCAGGTTTTGTCCGGCAAACAACGGCAGACCAACACAGGCGTGAACCTTCAGACTCTCCTGCCCTGGAATCAAACCGTCATAGGGATCGGGCAATTCGCTGTCTGCGGGAAAACGCACCACATCACCCGCGCGGGCAATCGCTTCCAGCCGTGGATGACCTTCCAGCGCAAAGCGTCTACCGAGTACATCCTTAGCCAGCCCGTCGATGGCAAGCGGAATAAACTGCCGCGAGTCGTAACGTAGCAACGCAGACGCATCGCACTCCAGCACCTGACGCAGCGTGGTGATCAGGCGCTGAAAACGATCCTGATGACCAATCCCACTCTGCAATTCGATGGCGATATTCGCCAGCACATCAACGGAAAAACTCATCTTTGCCTCACTGTCAATTTGACTATAGATATTGTCATATCGACCATTTGATTAATAGTCATTTTGACTACTCATTAATGAGCATTATTTTATTTATATAGTAAAAACAATTAGATAAAAAACTGGCACGCAATCTGCAATTAGCAAGACATCTTTTTAGAACACGCTGAATAAATTGAGGTTGCTATGTCTATTGTGGTGAAAAATAACATTCATTGGGTTGGTCAACGTGACTGGGAAGTACGAGATTTTCACGGCACGGAATATAAAACGCTGCGCGGCAGCAGCTACAACAGCTACCTCATCCGCGAAGAAAAAAACGTGCTGATCGACACCGTCGACCATAAATTCAGCCGCGAATTTGTGCAGAACCTGCGTAATGAAATCGATCTGGCGGATATCGATTACATCGTGATTAACCATGCTGAAGAGGACCACGCCGGGGCGCTGACCGAACTGATGGCGCAAATTCCCGATACGCCGATCTACTGTACTGCCAACGCTATCGACTCGATAAATGGTCATCACCATCATCCGGAGTGGAATTTTAATGTGGTGAAAACTGGCGACACGCTGGATATCGGCAACGGCAAACAGCTCATTTTTGTCGAAACACCAATGCTGCACTGGCCGGACAGCATGATGACTTACCTGACAGGCGACGCGGTGCTGTTCAGTAACGATGCTTTCGGTCAGCACTACTGCGACGAGCATCTGTTCAACGATGAAGTGGATCAGACGGAGCTTTTCGAACAGTGCCAGCGTTACTACGCCAATATCCTGACGCCGTTCAGCCGCCTGGTAACGCCGAAAATTACCGAGATCCTAGGCTTTAACTTACCAGTCGATATGATAGCGACCTCTCACGGCGTGGTATGGCGCGATAACCCGACGCAAATTGTCGAGCTGTACCTGAAATGGGCGGCGGATTATCAGGAAGACAGAATCACCATTTTCTACGACACCATGTCAAATAACACCCGCATGATGGCTGACGCTATCGCCCAGGGGATTGCGGAAACCGACCCACGCGTGGCGGTGAAAATTTTCAACGTCGCCCGAAGCGATAAAAACGAAATCCTGACCAATGTCTTCCGCTCAAAAGGCGTGCTGGTCGGCACTTCGACGATGAATAACGTGATGATGCCGAAAATCGCCGGGCTGGTGGAGGAGATGACCGGATTACGCTTCCGTAACAAACGCGCCAGTGCTTTCGGCTCTCACGGCTGGAGCGGCGGTGCGGTGGATCGTCTTTCCACGCGCCTGCAGGATGCGGGTTTCGAAATGTCGCTTAGCCTGAAAGCCAAATGGCGACCGGACCAGGACGCTCTGGAGTTATGCCGTGAACACGGTCGCGAAATCGCCCGTCAGTGGGCGCTCGCGCCGCTGCCGCAGAGCACGGTGAATACGGTGGTTAAAGAAGAAACCTCTGCCACCACGACGGCTGACCTCGGCCCACGGATGCAGTGCAGCGTCTGCCAGTGGATTTACGATCCGGCAAAAGGCGAGCCAATGCAGGACGTTGCACCGGGAACGCCGTGGAGTGAAGTTCCGGATAACTTCCTCTGCCCGGAATGCTCCCTCGGCAAAGACGTCTTTGACGAACTGGCATCGGAGGCAAAATGAGCAACGGCATTGTGATCATTGGTTCGGGCTTCGCCGCCCGCCAACTGGTGAAAAATATTCGCAAACAGGACGCCACTATTCCATTAACCCTGATTGCCGCCGACAGCATGGATGAGTACAACAAACCTGATCTCAGCCATGTTATCAGCCAGGGGCAACGTGCCGACGACCTTACCCGCCAGACGGCAGGTGAATTTGCCGAGCAGTTTAATCTGCGCCTGTTTCCGCACACCTGGGTGACGGATATCGATGCCGAAGCCCATGTGGTGAAAAGCCAGAATAATCAGTGGCAATACGACAAGCTGGTGCTGGCAACCGGTGCCAGTGCCTTTGTCCCGCCAGTGCCTGGGCGTGAGTTAATGCTGACGTTAAATAGTCAGCAAGAGTATCGCGCCTGTGAAACGCAACTGCGGGATGCCCGACGCGTGTTGATTGTCGGTGGTGGCTTGATTGGTAGCGAACTGGCGATGGATTTTTGTCGTGCAGGCAAAGCGGTCACGCTAATCGACAACGCTGCCAGTATTCTGGCGTCATTAATGCCACCGGAAGTAAGCAGCCGCTTGCAGCATCGGTTGACGGAGATGGGCGTTCATCTGCTGTTGAAATCTCAGTTGCAGGGGCTGGAAAAAACGGATTCTGGCATTCTGGCAACGCTGGACCGCCAGCGTTGCATCGAAGTGGATGCGGTAATTGCCGCCACCGGACTGCGCCCGGAAACAGCCCTGGCACGACGCGCCGGGCTGACGATTAATCGCGGCGTTTGCGTCGATAGTTATCTGCAAACCAGTAATGCCGATATTTACGCTCTGGGCGATTGCGCGGAAATTAACGGTCAGGTATTGCCGTTCCTCCAGCCGATTCAACTTAGCGCGATGGTGCTGGCAAAAAATCTTCTCGGCAATAACACGCCGCTGAAACTCCCGGCGATGCTGGTGAAAATCAAAACGCCGGAATTACCGCTGCATCTGGCAGGCGAAACCCAGCGTCGGGATTTGCGCTGGCAGATTAATACCGAACGCCAGGGAATGGTGGCGCGCGGTGTTGACGATGCTGACCAGCTTCGCGCCTTTGTGGTCAGTGAGGATCGGATGAAAGAGGCATTTGGATTGTTGAAAACGTTGCCGGTGTAGGCGGGCTACTGTGCCTAAAATGTCGGATGCGACGCTGGCGCGTCTTATCCGACCTACGGGGAGCGCACGTGTAGGCCACATAATGCGTTCATGTCGCATCCAGCTAATGTACCCAAAATGTCGGATGCGACGCTGGCGCGTCTTATCCGACCTACGGGGAGCGCACGTGTTGGTCACATAATGCGTTCATGTCGCATCCAGCTACTGTGCCCAAAATGTCGGATGCGACGCTGGTGCGTCTTATCCGACCTACGGGGACGCATGTGTAGGCCGGATAAGGCGTTTACGCCGCATCCGGCAATGGTGTCCAAATGCAACACGCTTTATCCGTTCTGGACTTCACCCGCTAACCAACGCGCCGCAGCAATAACCCCCTGCCCCAGAGACAAGCCGCCATCACCCGCCGGTAAACTCTGCGGAAAGAGCAATGTGAAATCAGCGAGATAATGCGCCAGACGTGCACGCAACAAACGGTTATGAATAACTCCGCCGCTAAATACCAGCGTAGTGATACCACGCATCGTGGCCTGCTCACGCATCAACGCGGCAAAACCCTGCGCCAGCGCATCATGAAACGCCCACGCACGTTGATTAACCGGAGCCTGCCAGTTCAGCCACTGCTGCCAGAAGGTGGCGAGATCCAGTTGATTGTCCACCAGCGGCATCGTCACCGGATGCGTCACTCCGTGGCACGAAGCTGCGAGTGCCTCCAGGGCACAAGCCGCTTCACCTTCATAACTTAACGTGGCTGGCGCACAGCCCAGTGCCGCCGCTACGGCATCGAACAAACGTCCACACGATGATGCCAGCGGCGCGTTAATTCCACGCTCAATGGCCCGCGCCAGCACGCTCCAGTTTTGCTGTTGCACACTTGCCGTTTCAGAGTAATTCTGCCACTCCGGCACAAAGCGCAGGCACTGCGCCAGCAGGTTACGCCACGGCTGCTTTGCAGCCAAATCGCCACCAGCAAGCGCCACCGCAGGCAAGCCGCCCAGGTGCTGGCATTCGCGATAGTTCACCCGCAGGCACTCGCCGCCCCACAAAGCGCCATTCTCCCCCATACCAATACCGTCGAGCGTCAACGCAATGACATCACCGCCATCCAGCGGCCACTGATGCTCTGCCAGACACGCCGCTGCATGGGCATGATGATGCAGTACCGTTTGCGTCGGCAGATTCATTTCGCTCGCCCACTGGCTGGAGACATAGCCCGGATGCACGTCATGCACAACGTATTGCGGAGTGAAATCGTAGATGTTTTGCATCAGGCGTAACGCTTCGCGCCACTGCATCTGGATGCCATCGTCACTTAAATCGCCCAGATGCTGACTCAACACCGCTTGTTCACCGCGCACCAGGCAGAAGGTATTTTTCAGATCCGCGCCGAGACACAGCACAGGCGGAACATTTTTAAAGCCCGGAGGCAAAACCAGCGCATCCGGCACATACCCGCGTGAACGGCGCAGCATTTCGCCGCTTTCGCGCACCACCGAATCATCCATCCGCTGCACGATGTCGCGGTTATGTAGCAAGAATCCGTCGGCAATGCCCTGCAAATCCGCCAGCGCCTGTTCGTTGCTGATAGCCGGTGGTTTACCGCTCAGGTTACCGGAGGTCATCACCAGCGGGCATTGCAGTTCCTGTAACAGCAAATGCTGGAGCGGATTCGCAGGCAACATCACCCCGACTTCGTTAAGGCCAGGGGCGATATCATCACAAAGCTCAGGAACGTATTTTTTATCCACCAGCACAATCGGCGCGGCGGGTGTGGTGAGCAACTGGCGCGCAGCGTCTGGTAAACCTTCTGCCACTGGCAACATGACCGCCAGCGGTTTCGCCGGGCGATGTTTGCGCGCCCGCAGTGTCGCCACCGCGTTACTGTTACGTGCATCGCAGGCAAGATGAAATCCGCCAATCCCTTTGATGGCGACAATGTTGCCCATTTTTAACTGTGCGATAGCTGCCTGTAATGCCGCCTCTTGTTCCGCATGTTCACCATGACTTACCCATTCAAGATGCGGGCCACACTCCGGGCAGGCCACCGGCTGGGCGTGGAAGCGACGATCGAGCGGGTCACGGTACTCTTTGTCACAGGCCGGACACAGCGGAAACGCCGCCATCACGGTAAACGGGCGATCGTAAGGCATGGCGCGAATAATGGTGAAACGCGGGCCGCAGTGGGTACAGTTGATAAACGGATAACGCCAGCGTCGCTCGCCTGGGGTATTCATTTCGGCAAGGCAAGCAGGGCAAGTGGCAGCATCCGGGACAATTTGCGTATTCATGGCACCGCCCGCGCTCTGGCGGATGGTGAACTCAGTGGGCAGTTGTGACCAGATAAACGGCTCACGCTCGACGCTATCAATACGCGCCAGCGGCGGGCAGTGCTGATGCAATTGAACAAGAAACGTTTCCGGGTCTTCCAGCAGCCGGACTTCTACGCCATCTCCGTCATTACAGACATCGCCGTGAAGATTTAATTGCTGTGCCAGCTGCCAGACAAACGGACGAAAACCGACGCCCTGCACTTTGCCTCGAATACGCAGTTGGACACCGCAAGATGTGTTTTTTGCCATTGAGTTATTCCCGCCATCATGAATTGCGTAACCCGCCCAGCCGGACACGACAGCGTCGCATCCGGCAGTCACAGGTCGGCGATACCGCCCGCTTCGTATTCTACGAATATTTCCGGGAATTCCTTTGATGCCAGAACAGTTCTGTAAGATTTTTAGAACATCAGCGCCGTGCGGCGACGTTTTTCTGCGCTCAGTTGTTCAAGTTTATTACGATCGACACAAATCAGCGCATGGGTCGGGCAAGCCGCCATACACGCCGGGCCGTCTTCACGATGGTTGCACAGGTCGCATTTATTGGCTTCAGCTTTGTCAGCCCGTACATTCAGCCCCGCGCCGCTGTTGCGAATCACCGGACGTACCACCACTTCCATCGCGCCATACGGGCAAGCCACAACGCAGGTTTTGCAACCAATGCAACGTTCCTGCATCACATGAACAAACCCTTTATCACGGCTGATAGCACCATTCGGGCAGACGTTAGCGCACGGTGCATCTTCACACTGACGGCAAACTGTCGCCGTGGAAATGTTCACACCTTTAATGACATGGATACGCGGTAAAAATGTTTCCGGGGTCAGCGATGCACAGTCCTGATTTTCCTGATGAGAAACCACGCACGCCACTTCACAGGTACGGCAACCAATACATTTACTCGCGTCAGCAATGATGAAACGGTTCATCAAATTCTCCAGCAATGACAGTTAATGCGCCGATACATTCACAAATCATGCCAGTTTTTAATTTACTGTTATTTAAGGAAATTAAATTCTGTGATGCAGGAAAAACGATGTCATCGACACTAGTGACGATGACATGTGATGACAATGTTTATCGCGAAAGAGCAATGAGTGAGTCGCGGCAGATCAATTTTCCGCTGAAGGTTTTCGGCGGTGAGAAATCCCCGCCATCGAGCATAAAAATCAGCCGTCCAATAATTTCCTGAATCATCTCAGTCACCGGAATTTTTACGCTGGAGAGCGCCGGAACGATATAGGGGGCAATTGCGATATCATCAAATCCGATAACTGACACCTGCTCTGGCACCGCTACGCCGCGCTCGTGTAACGCTTTCATCGCACCTATCGCCATATCGTCGTTACTGGCAACTAACGCGCTAAATTTAGCCCCACGTTCGAGCAACGTTTCTACCCCTTCGGCCCCGCTGGCGGGCGTCCATTTACCGTTAGCGATAAGTTGTTCATTGAGCGCAATACCATGCTGCGCCAGCGCGTCTTTATACCCGGCAAGACGTTCAATGCTGGTGGGAGAATCCATCGAGCCGGTAAGGAAAGCAATCTCCTGATGTCCGGCGTTTATCAACTCTGCCACGGCGTTAAAGCTGGTCTGTTTATGATCGCACCAGACGCTATGGCTGCTGTTTTTGCGCAGGCGGCGATTGAGCACCATTATCGGCTGACTGTGCGCGTCAATAATGTCATCGATCTCATCCACGCTTAAAAAACGCGGGTAAATCATGATGGCGTCGCAGCGCAAATCCAGCAGATACTGAATCGCCTGGCGCTCTTCTTCGGCGCTATGTTTGCCATCTGCCAATAGCAACTGTCGCCCTTTCTCTTCCGCCATTCGCGCGGCATGAAACAGTAATTCACTAAAATAAATGCCGTGGTAAAGCGTGTTGGTCACTACCAGCCCCAGCGTCTGAGTACTCTTCGCCGACAGATTGCGCGCCAGCAAGTTTGGACGGTAGCCGCTCTCTTCTACCGCCTGAAACACGCGATCTTTAGTCTCCTGGCTGACGTAGCCATTACCTGAAAGCACGCGGGAAACGGTCGCTTTTGAAACCCCGGCGCGCTTCGCCACTTCCAGCATCGTCGTCATCATTTTCATCCCTTTACACGCAATCAACGCAGTGTACTGCACCGTTTGCCGATTGTCCTTGCGCAATCAGCGGGAAAAATATTCAGGTGACCGGTTTCACAAATATAAAAAATGAACAATTCACTCTCTTGCTTATTTTTTGACAACTATTCATGATTTTGTGAAACCGGTTTCTTAATTCCGTTTCAGCATCGGCATTTTTCCGTCACGTCGACTGATAACAACTACCTCTACCCTACTGATAACAGGATAAAATCCGATGGCCAAAAATTATGCGGCGCTGGCACGCTCGGTGATAGCGGCACTGGGCGGCGTTGATAACATCTCGGCAGTCACGCACTGTATGACGCGTTTGCGCTTTGTTATCAAAGATGACCAGCTTATCGACAGCCCGACGTTAAAAACCATCCCCGGCGTGCTCGGCGTGGTACGTAGTGACAACCAGTGTCAGGTAATTATCGGCAATACCGTTTCGCAAGCCTTTCAGGAAGTCGTCAGTCTGCTGCCGGGAGATATGCAGCCCGCACAGCCCGTGGGTAAACCTAAACTCACGCTACGTCGCATTGGTGCGGGGATCCTTGATGCGCTGATCGGCACCATGTCACCGCTGATCCCGGCGATTATCGGCGGATCGATGGTCAAACTGCTGGCGATGATCCTCGAGATGAGCGGCGTGCTGACAAAAGGATCGCCGACCTTAACCATTCTGAATGTGATTGGTGACGGTGCTTTCTTCTTCCTGCCGCTGATGGTCGCGGCTTCGGCCGCCATCAAATTTAAAACCAATATGTCGCTGGCGATTGCCATCGCGGGTGTGCTGGTACATCCGAGTTTTATTGAACTGATGGCGAAAGCGGCCCAGGGTGAACATGTCGAATTTGCCCTGATCCCGGTCACCGCGGTGAAATACACCTACACAGTGATCCCGGCGCTGGTGATGACCTGGTGCCTGTCATATATCGAACGCTGGGTGGACAGCATTACACCGGCGGTGACCAAAAACTTCCTCAAGCCAATGCTGATTGTGTTGATTGCCGCACCGCTGGCAATCCTGCTGATTGGCCCGATTGGTATCTGGATCGGTAGCGCCATTTCGGCGCTGGTTTACACCATTCATGGTTATCTGGGCTGGCTTTCAGTCGCCATTATGGGCGCGCTGTGGCCTCTGCTGGTAATGACCGGGATGCACCGCGTCTTTACGCCAACCATCATTCAGACCATTGCCGAAACCGGCAAAGAAGGGATGGTCATGCCGTCAGAGATCGGCGCTAACCTGTCGCTGGGCGGTTCATCACTGGCGGTGGCGTGGAAAACGAAAAACCCGGAACTGCGCCAGACGGCGCTGGCAGCGGCGGCATCAGCCATTATGGCGGGGATTTCCGAACCGGCGTTATACGGCGTGGCTCTTCGCCTGAAACGTCCGCTTATCGCCAGTCTTATCAGCGGTTTTATTTGCGGCGCGGTTGCCGGTATGGCGGGGCTTGCCAGCCACTCAATGGCAGCGCCGGGGTTATTTACCAGCGTGCAGTTCTTCGATCCGGCGAATCCAATGAGCATCGTCTGGGTGTTTGCCGTCATGGCGCTGGCGGTGGTGCTGTCGTTTATCCTCACACTGTTGCTCGGCTTTGAGGATATTCCTGTTGAGGAAGCGGCTGCCGAGGCGCGAAAGCATCAGAGCGCACAACCGACCGTCGCCAAAGAAGTAAGTCTTAATTGAGGATGAAAATGTCAGTATTTCCGCAAGGTTTTTTATGGGGCGGCGCGCTTGCCGCCAACCAGTCTGAAGGCGCGTACCGTGAAGGCGGCAAAGGGCTGACCACGGTCGATATGATCCCACACGGCGAGCATCGAATGGCGGTGAAACTGGGGCTGGAAAAACGTTTTCAGTTGCGCGATGACGAGTTTTATCCCAGCCATGAGGCGACGGATTTTTATCATCGTTATAAAGAAGATATCGCCCTGATGGCAGAGATGGGATTCAACGTTTTCCGTACCTCAATTGCCTGGAGCCGCCTCTTCCCGCAGGGCGATGAAATCACGCCCAATCAGCAGGGCATTGCTTTTTATCGTTCTGTCTTTGAAGAGTGTAAAAAGTACGGTATCGAACCGCTGGTCACGTTGTGCCACTTCGATGTGCCGATGCATCTGGTCACCGAATATGGCTCCTGGCGTAACCGCAAGCTGGTGGAGTTTTTCAGCCGCTACGCCAGAACCTGCTTTGAAGCATTTGATGGTCTGGTGAAATACTGGCTTACCTTCAATGAAATCAACATTATGTTGCATAGCCCGTTCTCCGGCGCGGGTCTGGTGTTTGAAGAAGGGGAAAATCAGGATCAGGTGAAATATCAGGCTGCGCATCACCAACTGATTGCCAGTGCATTAGCCACCAAAATCGCCCATGAGGTTAACCCGCAAAATCAGGTGGGCTGTATGCTGGCGGGCGGCAACTTTTACCCTTACAGCTGCAAACCGGAAGATGTCTGGGCGGCGCTGGAGAAAGACAGGGAAAACCTGTTTTTTATTGATGTGCAGGCGCGGGGCGCGTATCCGGCTTACTCTGCCCGCGTATTCCGCGAAAAAGGGGTAACCATCGACAAAGCACCTGCCGATGATGAAATCCTGAAAAACACCGTCGATTTTATCTCTTTCAGCTATTACGCCTCGCGCTGCGCCTCGGCGGAGATGAACGCCAACAACAGCAGTGCGGCGAACGTGGTGAAATCGCTGCGTAACCCGTATCTACAGGTAAGCGACTGGGGCTGGGGTATTGATCCACTCGGTCTGCGTATCACCATGAATATGATGTACGACCGTTATCAGAAACCGCTGTTTCTGGTGGAAAACGGCCTGGGCGCAAAAGATGAATTTGCTGCCAATGGCGAGATTAACGATGACTATCGCATCAGCTATTTACGCGAACATATCCGCGCAATGGGCGAAGCGATTGCAGACGGCATTCCGCTGATGGGCTACACCACCTGGGGCTGTATTGATTTGGTTTCTGCTTCAACGGGTGAAATGAGCAAGCGCTACGGTTTTGTCTTTGTTGACCGTGACGACGCAGGAAACGGTACGCTGACGCGCACGCGTAAGAAATCGTTCTGGTGGTATAAAAAAGTGATTGCCAGTAATGGTGAGGATTTAGAGTAAGTAACCGTGCCGGATGCGGCGTGAACGCCTTATCCGGCCTACATAGTTCGTGCGACATGTAGGCCCGATAAGCGCAGCGCATCGGGCAATCTGGCGTTTGGCATCAGTCAAAATCAAAGAAACCATTCCGGCTTAACGCCAAATCGGGCTGAAAGTGCCTTAATGTGGGATATCGTCAGGGATCGTTGTCCAGACAAAATCTGACTGACCAGGGATTTAGAGCCGATTTCGTTCTTCAAATCCGCATAGGTCAGATTATGTTGATCAATCAACGTGCGAAGTAACGCCACGCCAACCGGCATTGCAGCAACGGCTTTGTCGAACTCTGCAAACTTTTCGTTGTTGTTTTCATACTCTGCAATGCGGCTCGCCAGAAAGTCGATAAGTGGATTGGTGTCATCTTCTTCAATCAAATATTCGACCAGTTCCAGTGCTTCACGATAATCATCTTCTGAGTCACTGCCTCCCAGAAAGGGGACTGCATTGACCAGTTCTCTTGTTGCTTTAACAGCGCGTGCAGCATTAGCAGTCATTCTTTGTTCTCTCTGTAGTAACGTGTCAGTTTGTCATACTCTGCGTGATTCGTTATGTGCTTCACAAAGAACCGCTTATTAACAAAGTTTATGTAGGCAATAACCCTAAGATTGTTCCCGCCGACATCCAGAACGTACCATTTGTTGCGATATCTAAAATTGTCGAGGTTGGGAAACGCCGTTCGCATTTCTTCTGGTGTAGAAAAATCCGTTTCCTTAATAACCCGATACAATGAGTGTAGAGCCAGAGCGTCGTTAGGATATTTGCGCGCACACTCTTCAAATGGCGCTTTAGAAATGATGTGCATTTTTAAGTTTTAACTTCCTTATAGTAAGTAAACAGCCACATCTGCGAGTTCTATCCTTATGTGTTCGGAAACTATAGCTCATCAAATCCAAGTTCACAATATGTAAACACTTGTGCGCTATATAATTACCCCCAAAATCCTCATAGCCACTCTGCAAAACGTCAGTTCTGGTTCACCCCATCAAGCACATCCCCCTTTATCAAGCAACGCTGCGTCTGCGCCAGATCCTCCGTTTGCGGATCGCGCCCGGCGATGGGTTTGAGGACGAGTTTACGGTTGGGGGTATAAGTAAAACGCGTGAGCGCGGGATAGCTTAACTTGCCAAACCAGCCGTGAACATGCTGCCATTTGGCGTCTTTTACCTGATACAGACTGGTTATCCAGTAACCGGAATCAAACTGCATATCCAGCAATTGCGTGTGACCATTGCCTTGTAAATCCAGCAAATCATCTACGCCAGTTTTGCTTGCGGTGTAGAATCCCCAGGGTTCAAAGACACAGGGACGACCTTCGCGCGTGAACGTCATGAGAATTAAATGTGCATAAGGAGCCAGACCATTACCGGCACTTGGCAACCAGATAACCAGATCCTGGATGCCGTTACGATCCAGATCGGCGCGATAGAGCTGCCCTTTGCCCGCTATGTTTGCCAGCATACCCACAGGCACAGCCCAGGATTTACCGGCGCGGTCTTTAGCGGTTAATTGCCAGTAATCTTCTTCATTTGGCATCTTCTCAAGCGTCACGCCAGCAACGCCCACTTTCCTAAAATGCCAGTTTTGATCGGTAAAATAAGGCATGGTCAGGAGAGGTTTAAGCACCCGCTTTTGCGCGTATTCGCTGTCACTCATCGGCAGATATTCGGTAAAGCTGGTGGCCTGTGCAGGCAGCACTAAGCTCAATAAAAAAGCGCACATCCCTGTTTTGATGTTCAATTCCCTGAATTCCCTAATGAAGAATTATTCTTCCACCGCTAACTGCGTAAATCCGCCGTTCCCTTCCCAGCCTTCCAGTCGTTGATAAACGGTTTCAACCGCATCTTTAATCGGCTGGGTCATCGGGTAGTAAAAGCCGACGATATCCGGCTGGATGCCGAGAAAAATCACTTCGCCAATATCTTCTTTCAACTGGTCGATAAGGTAGTTCAGAGGCATGTTATGGGTAGTCATCATAAACATCTCGGCGATATCATCCGGGTCGATGATGCGGATCTCGCCGGGGTTTAACCCCATATCCGTGGCGTCGACAATCAGTAACCGCGTAGGGCGCAGTTCACGGATGGCGACGATGTCGTTTTCCGGTGCGCTACCGCCGTCAATCACCACCCAGTTACCTTTCGGCGCGGCGGCGCACTTTTCCGCCAGCAGCGGGCCAGCGCCATCATCGCCCATCATGCTATTGCCAACACAGAGTAAAACGTCAGTCACGCAGTCTCCTCACCATCAAATAGATGGCGTTTTCCTGATGAATATCATGCAGCATACTTAACAACATTGTACTCCATTCTTTCTGCTGCGAAGTTTGCGCTGACCGGGCTTTATCGAATGCGTTGGCCAGCATCGGCACATGGTTAATGTCGATGACGATCTCACCATATTTCGGCACGCCTTCCATTTTGCGGCGGGCTTCGCTGCCCGCCTCCAGAGTGGCAATCCATGCCAGATAGTCATCCCACGGGCAGGTGAGCGCCGCTTCCAGGCAATCGATAACCCCAAGGTGGTGACCAATCGCCAGGCTGTAATAGACCACCTGCTGCGCCTCAGCGGGCGTGGCATCGTTCTCATCAATAAATTTACGGCTCAGTTGACTGAACACCACCTTTTCACTCATCGGATACGCGCCTCTTCAACAACATGATTCAGATGGCTGACAATCTCGTTCAGACGCGGATCGTTTTCCGCTTCCAGCCAGCGTGCAACCTGTTCTTCGCCCTGCCCTAACTGTGTCAGGAAATCATCGGCAATCTGGCGACCGTAACGGTAACCTGCCAGGCGGCGTGCTTCGCGATCCACTTTCACGCGCAGCGGCTGCACCATATCGCCATGCAGGATCTCAGCCGGTTGTTCATCCTGCTCACCCGGGCCACGGGCGTGAATTTTCTGCTCCAGCAGGCCGAGTGCCATTGCAAAGCCGTACAGCGTGGCGGCTGGTGTTGGCGGGCAGCCAGGGATATAAACATCCACCGGGACGATTTTATCCGTACCGCCCCACACGCAGTAAAGATCGTGGAAAATGCCGCCGCTGTTGCCGCAGGCACCGTAGGAGATACAGATTTTCGGGTCCGGCGCGGACTGCCACGCACGTAGCGCAGGGGATCGCATTGCACGGGTGACCGCGCCGGTAAACAGTAAAATATCCGCATGACGCGGTGACGGAACGACTTTAATGCCGAAGCGTTCTGCATCGAAAAGTGGCGAAAGCGTGGCAAAAATTTCGATTTCGCAGCCGTTGCAGCCGCCGCAGTCCACGCGGTAAACGTAGGCAGAACGTTTGATTTTTTTCAGTAACGACGCCTTCATGCTGGCGATGGACTCATCCACCGTCATCGGGACCGGAATGCCGTTGGCGTCACGGGGGCCTAATAAATTGCTCATCAGATGGCCTCTTTCATATGGCGAGTCAGTTCAATACGGTCGGACGGCACCAGGCATTTCTGGCGCTTACATTCCGGGCAAGTCTCAAAGCTTTCGCGGTGGTTTTCCGCGCGGCTGTCGCCGTTGTGCTTAAGCAGCGCAATGGCGTAGTCGATCTCTTTCTGAACGGCGAAAGGACGATTGCAGACGCGGCAGTTGCACAGCGCAAAGCGGGACTGTTGCAGGAAATCTTCTTTCTTCCACACCGCCAGTTCGTACTCTTGCGACAGTTTGATCGCCGCCGTCGGGCAAACTTCTTCGCAGCGTCCACAGAAGATGCAACGCCCGAGATTAAACTCCCACGCAAGCTCTCCTGTGGCGAGGTCAGTTTCAACCGTTAAGGCGTTTGACGGGCAGGCATTGACGCAGGCCGCGCAGCCGATGCACTGCTGCGGGTTCTGCTCTGGCTTACCACGGAAGTTTTTATCAACCGCAATCGGCTCCAGCGGATAAGACGAGGTCGCCGTGCCGGTTTTGATGACTTTTTTGATAAAGGTAAACATGGCGATTCCTTATTTCAGCGGCGAGTTTTTACGCTCAATGCTGTAGCGCTCGAGTTCTTTATACGGCACCACTTTGCTCTTCTTCTTACGGACATCGACCACGGTCATGCGGTCGGTACAGGAGTAGCAAGGGTCGAGGCTACCGATAATCAGCGGCGCATCGGAAACGGTATTGCCACGCAGCATGTAGCGCAGGGTCGGCCAGTTCGCGTAAGTCGCGGCACGGCAGCGCCAGCGGTACAGCTTCTGGTTGTCGCCGGTCATGCTCCAGTGGATATCGTCGCCGCGCGGCGCTTCGGCAAAGCCCAGCGCGAAACGGTGCGGAATGTAGGTAAAGCCTTCCACCATCAGCGGACCGCCCGGCAGGTTATCCAGACCGTAGTCGATCATGTTCAGCGCGGTATAGACTTCGTTGATACGCACTTTCAGACGGGAAATCACGTCGCAGCCCTGCTCGCTGTGCACTTCCATTGGCAGCAGGCCATAACCAACAAACGGATGATCGGCGCGGGTATCGCGGGCGTGACCGCTGGCACGGACCATCGGGCCGACGTTACTGAAGTCGCGAGCGATTTCCGGGTCCAGACGACCAATGCCGACAGTGCGCTGTTCCATGTTCGGTGTGCTCAGCAGCACATCCACCAGCTCCTGCACTTCACGACGCATCTGTTGCGCCAGCTGGCGGGTCTGGATCATGTCATCTTTCAGCAGATCGCGACGAATCCCGCCGATCAGGTTCAGGCCGTAGGTTTTACGCGCACCGGTGAGGATCTCTGCCATTTTCATGGAGGTTTCACGCACGCGGAAGAACTGCATAAAGCCGGAGTCGAAGCCGGTAAAGTGACAGGCGAGGCCGAGGTTGAGCAGATGCGAGTGCAGGCGTTCCACCTCCAGCAGAATGGCGCGGATCATCTGTGCGCGTTCTGGCACCTGAATACCCATCGCGTTTTCCACCGACGTGGTGTAGGCGGTGCTGTGAGCAAAGCCGCAGATCCCGCACACACGGTCAGAGAGGAAGGTCACTTCGTTGTAACCCATGCGGGTTTCCGCCAGTTTTTCCATGCCGCGATGGACGTAGAACAGGCGGTAGTCGGCGTCGATAATGTTTTCGCCATCGACGAACAGACGGAAGTGACCCGGTTCGTCGGAAGTGACGTGCAGCGGACCAATCGGCACGACGTTGTTTTTCTTGTCGCCCAGTTCGTTGATGAACTCGTAGGTTTCAGCATCGGTGGTCGGCGCCGGACGCTGACGATAATCCATGCTGTCTTTACGCAGCGGATAAAGTTCATCCGGCCAGTCATCCGGCAGCACCAGACGACGTTCATCAGGTAAACCAACCGGAATCAAACCGTACATATCGCGCACTTCGCGCTCGCCCCACACCGCCGCCGGAACGCGTGGCGTCACGGACGGATACTCCGGTTTGTTGGCGTCAACTTCGACGCGAACCGTAATCCAACATTTGGTGCCCTTCTCCATCGACAGCACGTAGTAAACGGCGTAATGACCGTTCAGTTTGCGTTCGTCGTTACCAAACAGCACCGACAGCCAGCCGCCCTGTTTGTAGTAGAGGAACTCCACCACTTCCGGCAGATAGTTCACCTTCACGGTGACAGTCAGCTGATCTTTGGTCTGCCAGGCGTGGTCCAGCACGACGCCCGGAAATGCCTCATTCAGCGCGGCGAGATAATGTTGACCTAATTTTTCTTCAGACATGCTCAAACTCTCTTTAATCACGCCGCCAGCAAGGAGACGAACGCTAAAAATGCAAAACCAAAACCAGCCCAGGTAATGCGCGGAGTAATATCAAGACGCAGACGGGCCATGCTGTTTTCGAATAGCGCGATAACCAGTACGCCGACCACCAGTTTGACGATGGCAATCACCAGCGCCAGCAGCAGCCCACCAGCGGTGAAGGTTTCCATTTGTCCCCACGGAATAAACACCCCGACGAACATCTGCAACACCACCAGCTGTTTCAGGCTGATACCCCATTTCATTACGCAAAAACCGCTACCGCTGTATTCAGAGAGCGGGCCTTCCTGCAACTCCTGCTCGGCTTCCGCCAGGTCGAACGGCAGTTTGCCCATTTCGATAAAAGTGGCGAACGCACAGGCACAAAGCGCCAGCACCAGCGGGATGCTCTGACTCAGCGGCCAGTGATAAACGGTGTCGGTGATGTTGCTGACGTTGGTGGAACCGGCAACCTGTGCGGCAACCCACAGACCAAGCAACAGCATCGGCTCAACCAGCACACCCAGCATCGCTTCACGGCTCGCGCCGATAGCGGTAAACGGGCTACCGGTATCCAGACCGGAAATGGCAAAGAAGAAACGCGCGATGGCAAAGAGATACAGTAAAGTGATCAAATCGCCCAGTTGCGGCAGCGGAGAACCGACGGTCACCACCGGCAGCGCAGTAGCGATAGTCAGCATGACGCCCACCATCACATACGGCGTCAGGCGGAACACCCAGCCGGAGGCATCCGGGCCAACGCTCTGACGCCCCAGCAGTTTGATAATGTCGCGATACTCCTGCAACACGCCCGGCCCGCGACGGTTATGTAAGCGGGCGCGCGCCACGCGGGTTATACCGGAGAGCAGCGGCGCAACGGCAAATAACACCAGCGCCTGAATTAACGGATATAAAACACTCATTCTCAGGCTCCTCGTGAAACAATAATCACCACCAGTACCGCCAGTTCAACCAGCGCCATCCGGCGGAACAGCAACGCACTGCCTTCGCACTGCCAGCCCGGCACCAGCGACACCGGATTCAGCCATTTGCGCAGTTTCAGCACTGGCGCAAACGCCTGTTTAACCGGCATGGCAAAACCGTGAGCGGTAATCACCATTGATTTTTCGTGGTCGTAGCCGCACACCCAGGCCGCACCGCGGGAACGCGGCGGCAAACGATCGCCTTTGCAAATCACCATAATGATGAATGGCAGCAGCGGGCAGGCAATCAGCAGCAACGTGATCATTGGTTGAGAAACGGTGGTGTTAGCAGGCTCCAGCGGCAGAGGTACAGCAGCAGACAGCATCGGCAGCAGCCACGGCGCAGCAACACCGCCAATTACGCAGCAAATCGCCAGTGCCACTACGCTTACGCTCATCAGGAGTGGCGCACAGGTGGCGTTTTCGGCTTCTTTGGTACGCGGCGCACCGAGGAACGTGACGCCATAGACTTTCGCCATACACATCACCGCCAGCGCACCGGTAATTGCCAGACCCACAGCGAGCAGCGGCCCCAGCAGACGGGCAACAAACGCGCCACTATTGCTCAATTTGAAGAAGGATTGATAGATAACCCATTCCCCGGCAAAACCGTTCAGCGGCGGCAGCGCAGCCATTGCCATCAGCCCGACTAACATGGCGATGGAGATAACCGGCATTTTCTTGCCAATACCACCGAGTTTTTCGATATCGCGATGACCGGTACGGAACCAGACGCTCCCCGCCCCGAGGAACAGTACGCTTTTGAACAGGCTATGGTTAAGCAGATGGTACAGACCACCGACCAGGCCAAGAGCAATCAGCGCCGGTTGTTCGAGCGCGATACCCGTTACGCCAGCTCCCAGCCCCAGCAGGATAATGCCGATATTCTCCAGGGTGTGGTAAGCCAGCAGACGTTGGATATTGTGTTCCATCAACGCATACAGACCGCCGACGAACGCGGTGATCATGCCGAGCACCAGCAGCGCGATCCCCCACCACAGCGGCGCGTTACCGCCCAGCAGCGACAGGGTTAAAATGCCCAGCAGGCCAATTTTCATGACTACCGTAGAAAACAGCGCGGCAGCTGGCGCAGAGGCGTTAGCATGTGCCTGTGGCACCCAGCCGTGCAGCGGGATAATCCCGGCCAACAGGCCAAAACCAATCACGCCGAGCAGCCAGATATCGGAACCGAGCGGCAGTTGCTGCACACGCATATCCAGCAGGCGCAGATCCAGCGTGCCGTAACGCTGCCAGACCAGCCAGCAGGCAATCGCCAGCAGCAAAGTACCAAGACGCCCCAGCGCAAACCACAGTTTGCCCTCTTTACTGTTGCTGGTGAGGAACACCGCGCACAGGGCCATGATTTCGGCCATTACCACGAACATGCCGAGGTTGCTGGCGATGACGGCGCAGACGGCGGCAGCCATCAACATATTGATCTGCAAGCCGTTGCACTTCACCTGCGCGTGGCGATGCCAGTCAATGTTGTAGAGGCTGACAAACAGACCGCACAGGCCGAGCGTAATCAGCCAAATCGCATTAAGCGGAGAGATTTGCACATCGTAGCTTACCAGTGACAGCGCACCGCTCACGCCGACCGCGCCAGTCAGCACAATGAAGCCCGCTGCTGCCGTGTACAGGCTACCGACTGCGCCACCAATTCCGGCAATCCAGCCGCTTAGTGCCTTATGAAAAGAAAAGAGAAATGCCAGAACAGCGGCGGCGGCAAACCACGCCACGCCACTATTGATCAGGGAAATTGCGCTCATTTAGCCTCTCCACTTTGAGCCTGCTGAAACAAGGTGAGATCGCCAAAGTCCGTGTTAAAGGTCAGCTCACGCTTACGTTTGCTAACGCGGGCGATATCGGTGTTATCCACCAGATGCAGGGCTTTGGTTGGGCACATCCGCACGCAGGCCGGACCTTGTTCATCAAAGCTACAAAGGTCACATTTGACGGCGATCGCGCGAATACCCGGCACCCAGTCAAGCAATGTGCTGACACGCGCCGGAGCAGGCGGTGCCGGTGGCGCTTTCGGGGTATTGGCATTTGCAGGAATATCCAGCGGACGGCTACCGGAAAATTCGATTGCGCCGAACGGACAGGCGATGCCGCACAGTTTGCAGCTTACGCACAGGCTTTCATTCAGCTGCACGGCCCCATCAACGCGGGTGATGGCGTTAACCGGGCAGACCACCGCGCAGGGTGCATCTTCACAGTGGTGACAGAGCTGCGGCGCAGATTCTTTATCATTTAGCATCACTCTCAGGCGCGGCATAGACTGAAGGCCGTGCTGGCGATGCGTCTCTGAACAGGCGGCCTCACAGGTGTGGCAGCCGATACAGAGCGTGGAGTCAGCAATTACAAAACGATTCACCGGGCATTCCTCAGGTGATTGTCATTTTTGACGAAAACATGCCGATGAAATGTCATTTTCGACACTCATCGACACGCCCATCCCCAAACAGGCATGATGCCTGCAAACCGGACAAAGCCTCAGCTCATGCTGCTGAGCTTTGTCCCTTTACCAGTTGGCTTAAATTCACCGGCGTGTTGTTCTCAATGGCGGTGTATAAGTTGTCGTAAACACCAGCGATTTTTTCGAGATAGTGTTCCAGAACCTGTTCGCGATTGCGGATGTTGACCTTGCCATCAATCATGCCGTCAATGCTTAACTGAGCCTGTGCAATCAGCTGCTTGTCTTCGCCGTCTTTCGTTTCGACGTAGTACTCGATGGTGTGGCTGTTAAAACCATCCGCCAGGGTGACGTAGATGCGAAAATGTTCAAAAAGTACGAAACAGAGTTCTTTATCTGGCGCGCAACTCATGGCGTGGTGCAGACGCGCTTTTGATAACGTGATCCCCTGAACCAGCGAATTGCAGTAGATATGCCACTGGTCCTGTAGGCGACGATGCCGCTGTGCGATGTAATCGGCTTTCTCGCTTATTTCCCAAATAGTCATTGTCAGGTTACCCGTTTAACAGAGATGCCTGCCTTAAGCATTTTTTGTGCCAATTTTTATCTCATTGTTATTTATATATTTTTCATAAGACAACCGACTTTCGACGCCATGACGACGTGTCATTTCGACATCATCGACATTGTTCACATCAGGGATAATCAACACTGGCATAATTATTGCTTGTCACGGGCAACAGTTAATGGGAGGCGATATGCACGAAATAACCCTCTGCCAGCGGGCACTGGAATTGATCGAACAGCAGGCCATACAGCACGGCGCAAAACGCGTAACTGCGGTCTGGCTCAAAATTGGCGCATTTTCTTGTGTCGAAACCAGCTCTCTTGCCTTTTGTTTTGATCTGGTTTGCCGCGGCAGCGTGGCAGAAGGTTGTAAACTGCACCTCGAAGAACAAGAGGCCGAGTGCTGGTGTGAAACATGCCAGCAGTATGTGACGCTACTGACCCAGCGCGTCCGCCGCTGTCCACAGTGTCATGGCGACATGCTGCGCATTGTGGCAGACGACGGTTTACAGATTCGGCGGATAGAAATAGACCAGGAGTGAGCGATGTGTACAACATGCGGTTGCGGTGAAGGCAACCTGTATATCGAGGGTGATGAACATAACCCTCATTCCGCGTTTCGTAGCGCGCCATTTGCCCCGGCGGCACGGCCGAAGATGAAAATCACCGGCATTAAAGCGCCTGAATTTACCCCGAGCCAGACCGAAGAAGGCGACCTGCATTATGGTCACGGCGAAGCGGGCACTCATGCGCCAGGTATGAGCCAGCGTCGGATGCTGGAAGTCGAAATTGACGTACTGGACAAAAACAACCGTCTGGCTGAACGCAACCGCGCGCGCTTTGCTGCCCGCAATCAGTTGGTACTCAACCTGGTTTCCAGCCCTGGTTCCGGTAAAACCACCCTGCTGACGGAAACTTTAATGCGCCTGAAAGATAGCGTTCCGTGTGCGGTGATTGAAGGCGACCAGCAAACTGTGAACGATGCCGCCCGCATTCGCGCTACCGGCACACCAGCGATTCAAGTGAATACCGGTAAAGGCTGCCATCTTGATGCCCAGATGATCGCTGATGCCGCACCGCGCCTGCCACTGGACGATAACGGTATTCTGTTTATCGAAAACGTTGGCAACCTGGTATGCCCGGCCAGCTTCGATCTCGGTGAAAAACACAAAGTGGCGGTGCTTTCCGTTACCGAAGGTGAAGACAAACCGCTGAAATATCCGCATATGTTTGCCGCCGCCTCGCTGATGCTGCTCAACAAAGTTGACTTGCTGCCGTATCTCAATTTCGACGTTGAGAAGTGCATCGCCTGCGCCCGCGAAGTCAATCCAGAAATTGAAATCATCCTTATTTCCGCCACCAGCGGCGAAGGGATGGACCAGTGGCTGAACTGGCTGGAGGCACAGCGATGTGCATAGGCGTTCCTGGCCAGATTCGCACCATTGACGGCAACCTGGCGAAAGTCGACGTCTGCGGCATTCAGCGCGATGTCGATTTAACGCTAGTCGGCAGCTGCGATGAAAACGGTCAGCCACGCGTGGGCCAGTGGGTACTGGTTCACGTTGGCTTTGCCATGAGCGTAATTAATGAAGCCGAAGCGCGCGACACTCTCGACGCCTTACAAAATATGTTTGATGTTGAGCCGGATGTCGGTGCGCTGTTGTATGGCGAGGAAAAATAATGCGTTTTGTTGATGAATATCGCGCGCCGGAACAGGTGATGCAGTTAATTGAGCATCTGCGCGAACGTGCTTCACATCTCTCTTACACCGCCGAACGCCCTCTGCGGATTATGGAAGTGTGCGGCGGTCATACCCACGCCATCTTTAAATTCGGCCTCGACCAGTTACTGCCGGAAAACGTTGAGTTTATCCACGGACCTGGTTGCCCGGTGTGCGTACTGCCGATGGGCAGAATCGACACCTGCGTGGAAATTGCCAGCCATCCGGAAGTCATCTTCTGTACCTTTGGCGACGCCATGCGCGTACCGGGGAAACAGGGGTCGTTGTTGCAGGCAAAAGCACGCGGTGCTGATGTGCGCATCGTCTACTCGCCAATGGATGCGTTGAAACTGGCGCAGGAGAATCCAACTCGTAAAGTGGTGTTCTTCGGCTTAGGGTTTGAAACCACCATGCCGACCACCGCAATCACGCTGCAACAGGCAAAAGCCCGCAATGTGCAGAATTTTTACTTCTTCTGCCAGCACATTACGCTGATCCCCACGCTGCGCAGTTTGCTGGAACAGCCGGACAATGGCATCGACGCGTTCCTCGCGCCGGGCCACGTCAGTATGGTAATTGGCACCGACGCCTATAATTTTATCGCCAGCGATTTTCATCGCCCGCTGGTGGTCGCTGGTTTCGAACCACTTGATCTACTGCAAGGCGTGGTGATGCTGGTAGAGCAGAAAATAGCGGCCCACAGCAAGGTAGAGAATCAGTACCGGCGAGTGGTGCCAGATGCGGGTAATTTGCTGGCACAACAGGCGATTGCTGACGTCTTCTGCGTCAATGGCGACAGCGAATGGCGCGGCTTAGGCGTGATTGAATCTTCTGGTGTGCACCTGACGCCGGATTATCAACGATTCGATGCCGAAGCACATTTCCGCCCGGCACCGCAGCAGGTTTGCGATGACCCGCGCGCACGTTGTGGTGAAGTATTGACCGGCAAATGTAAGCCGCATCAATGCCCGCTGTTTGGTAACACCTGTAATCCTCAAACCGCGTTCGGCGCACTTATGGTTTCCTCCGAAGGAGCATGTGCCGCATGGTATCAGTATCGTCAGCAGGAGAGTGAAGTGTGAATAATATCCAACTCGCCCACGGCAGCGGCGGCCAGGCGATGCAGCAATTAATCAATAGCCTGTTTATGGAGGCGTTTGCTAATCCGTGGCTGGCAGAACAGGAAGATCAGGCTCGTCTTGACCTGGCGCAATTAATGGCAGAAGGCGATCGTCTGGCCTTCTCCACTGACAGCTACGTCATCGACCCGCTGTTCTTCCCTGGCGGTAATATCGGCAAGCTGGCGATTTGCGGCACGGCCAATGACGTTGCGGTCAGCGGCGCTATCCCACGTTATCTCTCCTGTGGATTTATCCTCGAAGAAGGATTGCCGATGGAGACGCTGAAAGCGGTAGTGACCAGCATGGCAGAAACCGCCCGCGCGGCAGGAATCGCCATCGTCACTGGCGATACTAAAGTGGTACAGCGTGGGGCGGCAGATAAACTGTTTATCAACACCGCAGGCATGGGCGCAATTCCGGCGAATATTCACTGGGGAGCACAAACTCTCACCGCAGGCGATGTTCTGCTGGTTAGCGGTACGCTCGGCGACCACGGAGCAACTATCCTTAACCTGCGCGAGCAGCTGGGGCTGGACGGCGAACTGGTCAGCGATTGCGCGGTACTGACGCCGCTGATTCAGACGCTGCGCGACATTCCCGGCGTGAAAGCGCTGCGCGATGCTACCCGTGGTGGAGTGAACGCGGTAGTTCATGAGTTCGCGGCAGCCTGCGGTTGCGGTATTGAACTTTCAGAAGCAGCGCTGCCGGTTAAACCTGCCGTGCGTGGCGTTTGCGAATTGCTGGGCCTGGATGCCCTCAACTTTGCCAACGAAGGTAAGCTGGTGATTGCTGTAGAGCGTAACGCGGCAGAGCAAGTGCTGGCGGCGCTGCGTTCCCACCCACTGGGACAAGATGCGGCATTAATTGGCGAAGTGGTTGAGCGTAAAGGTGTTCGTCTCGCTGGGCTTTATGGCGTGAAACGAACTCTCGATCTACCACACGCCGAACCGCTACCTCGTATATGCTAATAAAAATCTAGCCCCTGGAATTTGTCATTTACCTTTTGCACCGCTTAGCGGTGCTTTCCTGGAAGAACAACATGTCGTATACACCGATGAGTGATCTCGGGCAACAAGGGTTGTTCGACATCACTCGGACACTATTGCAGCAGCCCGATCTGGCCTCGCTGTGTGAGGCTCTTTCGCAACTGGTAAAGCGTTCTGCGCTCGCCGACAACGCAGCTATTGTGTTGTGGCAAGCGCAGACTCAACGTGCGACTTATTACGCGTCGCGTGACAAAGACAATCCCATTAAATACGAAGACGAAACCATTCTGGCACATGGTCCGGTGCGCAGCATTTTATCGCGCCCTGACACACTGCACTGCAGCTACGAAGAATTTTGTGACACCTGGCCGCAACTGGCTACGAGTGGGCTATACCCCAAATTTGGTCACTATTGCCTGATGCCGCAGGCCGCGGAAGGACATATTTTTGGCGGTTGTGAATTTATTCGTTATGACGATCGCCCGTGGAGCGAAAAAGAGTTCAATCGACTGCAAACATTTACGCAGATTGTTTCTGTTGTCAGCGAGCAAATTCAGAGCCGCGTCATCAACAATGTCGACTACGAACTGCTATGCCGGGAACGGGATAACTTCCGCATCCTGGTTGCCATCACCAACGCGGTACTTTCTCGCCTGGACATGGACGAGCTGGTCAGCGAAGTGGCTAAAGAAATCCACTACTACTTCGATATCGACGATATCAGCATCGTTTTACGCAGCCACCGCAAAAACAAACTCAACGTTTACTCTACTCACTATCTCGATAAACAGCATCCCACTCACGAACAGAGTGAAGTTGATGAGGCGGGAACCCTCACTGAGCGCGTATTTAAAAGCAAAGAGATGCTGCTGCTTAATCTCCACGAGCGAGACGATTTAGCCCCCTACGAACGCATGTTGTTCGACACCTGGGGCAACCAGATCCAGACGCTGTGCCTGCTACCATTGATGTCTGGCAACACCATGCTGGGCGTGCTGAAACTGGCGCAGTGCGAAGAGAAAACCTTTACCACCACTAACCTGAGTTTGCTGCGCCAGATTGCGGAACGTGTGGCGATTGCCGTGGATAACGCCCTCGCCTATCAGGAAATCCACCGTCTGAAAGAGCGCCTGGTTGACGAAAACCTTGCTCTGACCGAACAGCTCAATAATGTGGATAGCGAATTTGGCGAGATTATTGGTCGCAGCGAAGCCATGTATAGCGTGCTCAAGCAGGTTGAGATGGTAGCGCAAAGCGACAGTACCGTACTCATTCTCGGTGAAACGGGGACGGGTAAGGAACTGATTGCCCGCGCGATCCACAATCTTAGCAACCGCAATGGTCGGCGAATGGTGAAGATGAACTGCGCCGCCATGCCTGCGGGATTACTGGAAAGTGACCTGTTTGGTCATGAGCGTGGTGCCTTTACTGGTGCCAGCGCTCAGCGCATTGGTCGTTTTGAACTGGCGGATAAAAGCTCGCTGTTCCTCGATGAAGTGGGCGATATGCCGCTGGAGTTACAGCCGAAGTTGCTGCGCGTATTGCAGGAACAGGAGTTTGAACGCCTCGGGAGCAATAAAATCATTCAGACGGACGTGCGTTTAATCGCCGCGACTAACCGCGATCTGAAAAAAATGGTCGCCGACCGCGAGTTCCGTAGCGATCTCTACTACCGCCTGAACGTCTTCCCGATTCATCTGCCGCCGCTGCGCGAGCGCCCGGAAGATATTCCGCTGCTGGCTAAAGCCTTTACATTTAAAATTGCCCGCCGCCTGGGTCGTAATATTGACAGCATTCCTGCCGAGACTCTACGCGCATTGAGCAATATGGAATGGCCAGGTAACGTGCGCGAACTGGAAAACGTCATTGAGCGCGCGGTGTTGCTGACTCGCGGTAACGTTCTACAACTCTCTTTACCAGATATCCCTCTGTCAGAACCTGAAACACCACCGACCGCGACGGTCGTCGCCCAGGAAGGCGAGGATGAATATCAACTGATTGTCCGCGTATTAAAAGAGACGAACGGCGTGGTTGCCGGGCCAAAAGGCGCTGCACAACGTCTGGGGTTAAAACGCACCACTCTGCTGTCACGGATGAAGCGGCTGGGGATAGATAAAGCGGCATTGGTTTAACAGATGTGGTTATACTCGATCAACATTCAATGAAAGGAGGCAGTATGGCAGTTTCAGCAAGAAATCAATTAACCGGAACAGTTAGCGCAGTCGCAATGGGCGCGGTGAATGATGAAGTAGAACTGACGCTGGCAGGTGGTGCAAAGCTGGTGGCAATTGTTACACACAGTAGCCAGCAAGCCCTGGGGCTGGCAAAAGGGAAAGAAGCGATTGCCCTGATTAAAGCCCCGTGGGTAACGCTGGCAACGGAAGACTGTGGACTGAAATTCTCCGCTCGCAACCAGTTTGCTGGCAGCGTGTCGAAAATCACCGAAGGCGCAGTGAATGCCACTGTCCATATCAAAACAGATGCGGGTTTTGAAATTGTGGCTGTGGTAACCAATGAAAGCCAGGATGAAATGAAACTCACCACAGGATCGCGCGTTATTGCATTGATCAAGGCATCAGCAATCCTGATTGCGACCAAAGCGTAAGCGCCGTATTTGCCGGAGAGAATAAATTCCTCCGGCAAATTTATTTCTTCCGGCGATATTTTTCCGGCAGTTCTGGCACTGGACGTTTATCATCAATCAGATGACGCACGGTTAAGATCGGATGACGCCACAGCATTCTCGGCCCCGCCCACCGCATAATCTGCTTCATCTCTTCACGCTTCGCAGGCTGGTAACAGTGCACCGGACACTGTTTACAGGCAGGTTTCTCTTCGCCAAACACACATTTATCCAGCCGCTTTTGCGCGTAAGCAAACAACGCCTCGTAATGCTCCGGCTCCGCTGACGCCTGCGGGCATTTCGCTTGATAAAGATCGATCATTTTTTTAATCGTCAGTTTTTCACGAGAGATACGCTTGCCGGACATGCTGCCTCCATACTCTTAAGGTGCATTTATATTACAACTTAATTTTAAAGGGGACTATGGCTCTGAAGGAGGAGGTTTCTTCAACCGATGTAATTTTGCGATCTTGTTTCATAGTCATCACGCAAAAGCTGCAAAGCAGCATTTTTCGCGGAACCGGCATCAAGAACTGACCTTTCGCGTCTTCCCCTGAAATGATTAACTCCGGTATCATGTGCGCCTTATGTGATTACAACGAAAATAAAAACCATCACACTACATTTAACATCAGGGAACCGGATCTATTTCCATGAGTGTAATAGAAAATTTCGATGCCCATACACCAATGATGCAGCAGTATCTCAAGCTGAAAGCCCAGCATCCGGAGATCCTGCTGTTCTACCGGATGGGTGACTTTTACGAGCTGTTTTATGACGACGCAAAACGGGCGTCGCAGCTGCTGGATATTTCGCTGACCAAACGCGGCGCGTCTGCGGGCGAGCCGATCCCGATGGCGGGTATTCCCTACCATGCAGTGGAAAACTATCTCGCCAAACTGGTGAATCAGGGCGAGTCCGTCGCTATATGCGAACAGATTGGCGACCCGGCGACCAGCAAAGGTCCGGTTGAGCGCAAAGTTGTCCGTATCGTTACGCCAGGCACCATCAGCGATGAAGCCCTGTTGCAGGAGCGTCAGGATAACCTGCTGGCGGCTATCTGGCAGGACAGCAAAGGTTTCGGCTACGCGACGCTGGATATCAGTTCCGGTCGTTTTCGTCTGAGCGAACCGGCTGACCGCGAAACGATGGCGGCAGAGTTGCAACGCACCAATCCGGCGGAACTGCTGTATGCAGAAGATTTCGCCGAGATGTCGCTGATTGAAGGTCGTCGCGGCCTGCGTCGTCGCCCGCTGTGGGAGTTTGAAATCGACACCGCGCGCCAGCAGTTGAACCTGCAATTTGGCACTCGTGATCTGATTGGTTTCGGCGTCGAGAACGCGCCACGCGGGCTTTGTGCTGCCGGTTGCCTGTTGCAGTATGCGAAAGATACCCAACGTACGACTCTGCCGCATATTCGTTCTATCACCATGGAACGTGAGCAGGACAGCATCATTATGGATGCCGCGACGCGCCGTAATCTGGAAATTACCCAGAACCTGGCAGGCGGTGCGGAAAATACGCTGGCTTCTGTGCTTGATTGCACCGTCACGCCGATGGGTAGCCGTATGCTGAAACGCTGGCTGCATATGCCAGTGCGCGATACCCGCGTGTTACTAGAGCGCCAGCAAACTATTGGCGCATTGCAGGATTTTACCGCTGAGTTACAGCCTGTGCTGCGTCAGGTGGGCGACCTGGAGCGTATTCTGGCACGTCTGGCGTTGCGTACCGCTCGCCCGCGCGATCTGGCCCGTATGCGTCACGCTTTCCAACAACTGCCGGAACTGCGCGCGCAGTTAGAAACTGTCGATAGTGCACCGGTACAGGCGCTGCGTGAGAAGATGGGCGAGTTTGCCGAGCTGCGCGATCTGCTGGAGCGGGCAATCATCGACACACCGCCAGTGCTGGTACGCGACGGCGGTGTTATCGCACCGGGCTATAACGAAGAGCTGGATGAGTGGCGGGCGCTGGCTGACGGCGCGACCGATTATCTGGAGCGTCTGGAAGTCCGCGAGCGTGAACGTACCGGCCTGGACACGCTAAAAGTTGGCTTTAACGCGGTTCATGGTTATTACATTCAGATCAGCCGTGGACAAAGCCATCTGGCACCAATCAACTACATGCGTCGCCAGACGCTGAAAAACGCTGAACGTTACATTATTCCAGAGCTGAAAGAGTACGAAGATAAAGTTCTCACCTCAAAAGGCAAAGCACTGGCACTGGAAAAACAGCTTTATGAAGAGTTGTTCGACCTGCTGTTGCCGCATCTGGAAGCGCTGCAACAGAGCGCGAGCGCGCTGGCGGAACTCGACGTGCTGGTGAACCTGGCGGAACGGGCCTATACCCTGAACTACACCTGCCCGACCTTCATTGATAAACCGGGCATTCGCATTACCGAAGGCCGCCATCCGGTGGTTGAACAGGTACTGAATGAGCCGTTTATCGCTAACCCGCTGAACCTGTCGCCACAGCGTCGGATGTTGATTATTACCGGTCCGAACATGGGCGGTAAAAGTACCTATATGCGCCAGACCGCACTGATTGCGCTGATGGCCTATATCGGCAGCTATGTACCGGCACAAAAAGTCGAGATTGGCCCGATTGACCGTATCTTTACCCGTGTGGGCGCGGCAGACGATCTGGCATCCGGGCGTTCAACCTTTATGGTGGAGATGACCGAAACCGCTAATATTCTGCATAACGCCACCGAGTACAGTCTGGTGTTGATGGATGAGATCGGGCGCGGGACGTCCACTTACGATGGTCTGTCGCTGGCATGGGCGTGCGCGGAAAATCTGGCGAATAAGATTAAGGCATTGACGCTGTTTGCCACCCACTATTTCGAGCTGACCCAGCTACCGGAGAAAATGGAAGGCGTCGCCAACGTGCATCTCGATGCGCTGGAGCACGGCGACACCATCGCCTTTATGCACAGCGTGCAGGACGGCGCGGCGAGCAAAAGCTACGGCCTGGCGGTTGCTGCTCTGGCGGGCGTGCCAAAAGAGGTTATTAAGCGCGCACGGCAAAAACTGCGTGAGCTGGAAAGTATTTCGCCGAACGCCGCCGCGACGCAGGTAGATGGTACGCAAATGTCTTTGCTGTCAGTACCGGAAGAAACCTCGCCAGCGGTCGAAGCTCTGGAAAATCTCGACCCGGATTCACTGACTCCGCGTCAGGCGCTGGAATGGATTTATCGCTTGAAGAGTCTGGTGTAATAACAATTCCCGATAGTCTTTTGCTATCGGGAGTATTAACGACAACTGACGAATCAAATAAAAATACCCTGTATAATAGTAGATATTATTTTACAGGGTAAAACCATGCCATCTACACGCTATCAAAAAATCAATGCCCATCACTATCGCCATATATGGGCCGTTGGTGATATTCATGGGGATTATCAATTATTACAATCCCGTTTACATCAATTATCTTTTTGTCCCGAAACTGACTTGCTTATTTCCACAGGCGATAACATTGATCGTGGGCCTGAGAGTCTTAATGTGCTGCGCATGTTAAACCAGCCCTGGTTTACCACCGTAAAAGGCAACCACGAAGCGATGGCGCTTGATGCGTTCGCTACAGGTGATGGTAATATGTGGTTAGCCAGCGGCGGCGACTGGTTTTTTGATTTAAATGATTCAGAGCAACAAGAGGCAATAGATCTGTTACTGAAATTTCATCACCTTCCGCATATTATTGAAATCACTAACGACATAATAAAATATGTCATCGCACATGCGGATTATCCGGGTGATGAATATCTCTTTGGTAAAGAAATAGCGGAAAGTGAATTACTCTGGCCTGTTGAACGTGTGCAGAAATCGCTTAATGGCGAGTTACAAGAAATAAACGGCGCTGATTATTTTATATTTGGACATATGATGTTTGATAACATTCAGACGTTCGCTAACCAGATTTACATTGATACCGGATCGCCGAAAAGCGGACACCTGTCATTTTATAAAATAAAGTAGTCTCATGCTTCTTCTGTGAAGCATGAGTAACCCGGTGTTATTGCAGGCCATTATTCATTTTTCGCTACCAGCAAAGAGAGATCCTGCTTCGCCAGCGCGCGACTGGCACTCTCCGGCAGACCGTCGTCAGTAATGATCTGATCAAACTCGCTTAATGGTAACGCCAGCCATGTCGCCACCTGACCATATTTCGTCGCATCACAGACCAAAACTCGCTGGCGGCTGGCACTGGCAATCGCCCGTTTCACCGTGACTTTATCTTCTGCTGGCGTAGAGATCCCCCGCACACTCCATGACGATGCAGAAATAAAAGCCTGATCAATCATCAGGCTGCGCAGCATGGTCGCAGCGGCTTCCCCGACACAGGAACGGTTTTCCCGACACACTGCACCGCCAGTGTGAATAATTGTGCAATTACTGTTGTCGAGCAAGTAGTCCGCAATAACGAAGTCGTTAGTAACCACTGTGAGTGGCTCCATGTGAATCAGATGCTGTGCTATCGCTAACGTGGTCGTTCCCGCATCCAGATAGATACAACTTCCCGGCTGAACAAGACTTGCCGCCAGCTTGCCAATCGCCGCTTTTTGCGTCATTGCCAGCGCAGTTTTTACCTGATGAGAAGGTTCATGCGCCACGCGTCCCGGAGACTGAACGCCTCCGGACACCAGCACAACGGCGCCCTGCTGCTCCAGTTTTTGTAAATCCCGACGAATGGTCATATGTGACACATTCATTCTGTCCGTCAGTTCAGCAATACTGACAATGCCTTTTTCAGCTACCATCTCAAGGATGATTTGGCGACGCTCTACGGGTATCAACTTTTGCTCCTTCCTTTGTCCTGCGGACATTCTACGCTATTTGCCTGCGAAACATGCGCAGCGCAACTATCGCTTAGTTCACATAAAATAACACACATTGTTAATTTTTGTGAATCAGCTCACCATATCGTTATCTCCTGGCGCTTATATTCACAATATCAAACAAAATATCACTTAAATTAACAAGGAGAGCAGATGAAGACGGGATCTGAGTTTCATGTCGGAATCGTTGGTTTGGGATCAATGGGAATGGGAGCGGCGCTGTCATGTGTCCGCGCAGGTCTTTCTACCTGGGGCGCAGACCTGAACAGCAATGCCTGCGCTACGTTGAAAGAGGCTGGTGCTTGCGGGGTTTCTGATAACGCCGCGACGTTTGCCGAAAAACTGGACGCTCTTCTGGTGCTGGTGGTCAATGCGGCCCAGGTTAAACAGGTGCTGTTTGGTGAAAAAGGTGTTGCACAACATCTGAAACCCGGTACGGCAGTAATGGTTTCTTCCACTATCGCCAGTGCTGATGCGCAAGAAATTGCTACCGCTTTAGCTGGGTTCAATCTGGAAATGCTGGATGCGCCGGTTTCTGGTGGTGCGGTAAAAGCTGCTAACGGTGAAATGACCGTCATGGCCTCCGGTAGCGATGTTGCCTTTGAACGCCTGGCTCCCGTGCTGGAAGCCGTTGCCGGAAAAGTTTATCGCATTGGCGCAGAACCGGGACTAGGTTCGACCGTAAAAATTATCCACCAGCTGTTAGCGGGCGTGCATATTGCGGCCGGAGCCGAAGCGATGGCGCTTGCTGCCCGTGCGGGAATCCCACTGGATGTCATGTATGACGTCGTGACCAATGCCGCCGGAAATTCCTGGATGTTCGAAAACCGGATGCGTCATGTGGTGGATGGCGATTACACCCCGCATTCAGCCGTCGATATTTTTGTTAAGGATCTTGGTCTGGTTGCCGATACCGCCAAAGCCCTGCACTTCCCGCTGCCATTGGCCTCGACAGCATTGAATATGTTCACCAGCGCCAGCAACGCGGGTTACGGGAAAGAAGACGATAGCGCAGTCATCAAGATTTTCTCTGGCATAACCCTACCGGGAGCGAAATCATGATCAAGATTGGCGTTATCGCCGATGATTTTACCGGCGCGACGGATATCGCCAGTTTTCTGATGGAAAACGGTCTACCAACGGTACAAATCAACGGTGTTCCAACAGGTGAAATGCCGGAGGCAATCGACGCGCTGGTAATCAGTCTGAAAACACGCTCCTGTCCGGTGGCTGAAGCTACACAGCAATCGCTGGCAGCTCTACGCTGGTTGCAACAGCAAGGCTGCAAACAGGTCTATTTCAAATACTGCTCCACTTTCGACAGTACGGCGAAAGGTAATATCGGCCCGGTTACCGATGCATTAATGGATGCTCTCGACACGCCGTTTTCGGTCTTCTCTCCGGCTCTGCCGGTCAATGGACGCACGGTTTATCAGGGGTATTTGTTCGTGATGAATCAACTGCTGGCCGAATCCGGGATGCGCCATCATCCGGTAAATCCCATGACCGACAGCTATCTTCCCCGTCTGGTTGAAGCACAATCCACAGGTCGCTGCGGCGTCGTTTCGGCACATGTTTTCGAACAAGGTGTGGAAGCCGTTCGTCAGGAACTGGCCCGTTTACAGCAAGAGGGCTATCGCTACGCGGTGCTTGATGCACTGACCGAGCGCCATCTGGAAATTCAGGGAGAAGCTTTGCGCGATGCCCCACTGGTAACAGGCGGTTCTGGTCTGGCTATTGGCCTGGCCCGGCAGTGGGCGCAAGAAAACGGTAACCAGGCTCGCGAAGCAGGGCGTCCACTCGCAGGGCGCGGCGTAGTGCTCTCCGGTTCATGCTCACAAATGACCAACCGCCAGGTGGCACATTACCGCCAAATTGCTCCAGCTCGTGAAGTTGATGTGGCTCGTTGCCTCTCTACGGAAACTCTGGCCGCTTATGCACACGAACTGGCGGAGTGGGTTCTGGGTCAGGAAAGTGAACTTGCTCCTCTGGTTTTTGCTACCGCCAGTACTGACGAACTGGCAACAATTCAACAGCAATATGGCGCACAAAAAGCCAGTCAGGCGGTAGAAGCGTTGTTTTCGCAACTGGCTGCCCGGTTAGCGGCGAAAGGAGTGACGCGCTTTATTGTCGCAGGCGGTGAAACATCTGGCGTAGTCACGCAGAGCCTGGACATAAAAGGGTTTCATATTGGTCCAACAATTTCTCCCGGCGTGCCGTGGGTCAATGCGCTCGATAAACCTGTCTCACTCGCCCTTAAATCCGGCAACTTCGGCGATGAAGCCTTTTTTTCACGAGCCCAGAGAGAGTTTTTATCATGAGCGATTTCGCAAAAGCAGAGCAGTCTTTGCGAGAAGAGATGACGCGGATTGCCAGTTCATTCTTTCAGCGCGGCTATGCCACCGGTTCGGCAGGCAATCTTTCGCTGCTTTTACCTGACGGGAATTTACTGGCGACACCGACAGGTTCATGCCTGGGCAATCTCGATCCGCAGCGGCTTTCCAAAGTTACCGCTGATGGTGATTGGCTAAGTGGTGACAAACCATCAAAAGAAGTGCTCTTTCATCTGGCGCTGTATCGCAACAATCCGCGCTGTAAAGCGGTGGTGCATTTGCATAGCACATGGTCGACGGCGTTGTCCTGCCTGCAAGGGTTGGACAGCAATAACGTTATTCGCCCGTTCACGCCATACGTCGTGATGCGGATGGGAAACGTCCCACTAGTGCCCTATTACCGCCCGGGCGATAAACGCATCGCGCAGGATCTGGCGGAACTAGCAGCAGATAATCAGGCTTTTTTACTGGCAAATCATGGCCCAGTCGTTTGCGGTGAAAGCCTGCAAGAAGCCGCCAACAATATGGAAGAACTGGAGGAAACGGCAAAGCTGATTTTTATTCTCGGTGACCGCCCGATCCGTTATCTGACCGCAGGTGAAATTGCGGAATTAAGGAGTTAATGCAATGCCTCGTTTTGCAGCTAATTTATCCATGATGTTCACCGAAGTGCCTTTTATTGAACGCTTCGCCGCAGCGCGAAAAGCCGGGTTTGATGCTGTGGAATTTCTGTTTCCCTATGACTACTCCACCCAGCAAATCCGGCAGCAACTGGCGCAAAATCATCTGACGCTGGCGCTGTTCAATACCGCTCCCGGAGATGTTAATGCGGGGGAATGGGGATTATCCGCCTTTCCCGGACGTGAGCACGAAGCACGCGCAGACATCGACCTGGCACTGGAATATGCATTGGCGCTCAATTGTGAACAAGTCCATGTGATGGCAGGCGTCGTGCCCGCAGGCGAAGACGCTGAACGGTATCGGGCTGTTTTTATCGATAATCTCCGCTACGCTGCCGACCGCTTTGCGCCGCACGGCAAGCGAGTTTTGGTTGAAGCACTCAGCCCCGGCGTTAAACCTCATTATCTCTTCTCCAGCCAGTATCAGGCACTGGCTATTGTTGAAGAGGTTGCGCGAGATAACGTGTTTATTCAACTAGATACTTTCCATGCGCAAAAAGTGGATGGCGACCTGACGCATTTAATCCGTGATTACGCCGGGAAATATGCCCACGTACAAATTGCCGGACTGCCCGATCGACATGAACCGGACGATGGTGAGATCAACTATCCGTGGCTGTTCCGCCTGTTCGATGAGGTGGGATATCAGGGCTGGATCGGTTGTGAATACAAACCTCGTGGCCTCACCGAAGAAGGGCTTGGCTGGTTTGACGCCTGGCGCTAATTCGCTCAATCCATAATTACAACGTACCCATACATCCCCCCATCTACGGATGGGGTAGGTTAACTATAACTTTCAGACAGGGTTTTCCATGTCCACAATTACATTGTTATGCATTGCGTTAGCTGGCGTAATCATGCTGTTGCTGCTGGTCATCAAGGCAAAGGTACAACCATTCGTTGCTCTGCTTCTCGTCAGCCTGTTAGTCGCACTTGCGGCGGGTATCCCGGCGGGCGAAGTGGGTAAAGTGATGATCGCCGGGATGGGCGGTGTGCTTGGCTCCGTCACCATCATTATCGGCCTTGGTGCCATGCTGGGTCGCATGATTGAACACTCTGGCGGTGCAGAGTCGCTGGCTAATTATTTCAGCCGCAAGTTAGGAGACAAACGGACTATTGCCGCACTGACTCTGGCAGCGTTCTTCCTCGGTATTCCTGTTTTCTTTGATGTCGGCTTTATTATTCTTGCGCCAATCATTTACGGTTTTGCCAAGGTTGCCAAAATATCGCCGCTTAAATTTGGCCTGCCGGTCGCCGGGATAATGCTTACTGTTCACGTGGCAGTACCGCCGCATCCAGGCCCCGTTGCCGCTGCCGGGCTACTCCACGCAGACATCGGCTGGCTGACCATAATCGGTATCGCAATTTCTATTCCTGTAGGCATTGTCGGCTATTTTGCAGCGAAAATAATCAATAAGCGCCAATATGCGATGTCGGTGGAAGTACTGGAACAGATGCAGCTGGCACCAGCCAGTGAGGAAGGCGAGACAAAATTAAGCGATAAAATAAATCCGCCGGGCGTCGCGCTGGTCACCTCATTAATTGTTATTCCTATCGCGATTATTATGGCGGGTACGGTTTCCGCAACGCTAATGCCAGCCTCGCATCCCCTGCTTGGTACGCTGCAACTGCTCGGCTCACCGATGGTGGCTCTGATGATTGCGCTGGTGCTGGCATTCTGGTTACTGGCCTTACGTCGCGGCTGGAGCTTACAACACACCAGCGACATTATGGGCTCAGCCCTTCCCACTGCGGCGGTAGTGATTCTGGTTACTGGTGCCGGTGGGGTATTTGGCAAAGTGCTGGTGGAGTCTGGCGTCGGTAAAGCCCTTGCCAATATGTTACAAATGATTGACCTGCCTCTGTTGCCTGCGGCATTTATTATTTCTCTGGCGCTGCGCGCATCGCAGGGTTCAGCCACCGTAGCAATCCTGACAACCGGTGGATTACTCTCGGAAGCGGTGATGGGATTGAATCCGATTCAGTGCGTACTGGTGACACTGGCGGCCTGCTTTGGTGGGCTTGGCGCGTCACATATTAATGACTCAGGGTTCTGGATTGTGACCAAATATCTGGGGTTGTCGGTAGCAGACGGTCTGAAAACCTGGACAGTGTTAACGACCATTCTCGGTTTTACCGGATTCTTAATTACCTGGTGCGTATGGGCGGTAATTTGACCTTAATAAAAAGGTCCGATGGGCATCGGACCTTTTATTTAGCGCTTATCTTCCGCCAGCAGCGGCGGAATGCTCGGCACCATCGGCGCGTCATCAATATCTTTTTGCGTCATGTGGAACGCTTCCGGATAATGTTCACGGCTGGTGCGGCGTAGCGGTTCTGTATCGCGCCAGGTATAAAGGCAATGCTGGCACTGGTAGACCGTCCAGACATCTTTCACGGGCGATTTTGCCATCACTTCAATCTGTTCATCGGCACAACGTGGACAAATCATCTTGTTCTCCTTATTTACGTGCGGCCAGCATAGCGGTCAGTTTTTCAGCCCAGGCTTTAGTTTCCGGCAAATCCACCACCGGCTGGCTGTAGTGACCACGGTTGTCCGGGGCGACAGGCGTGGTAGCGTCGATAATCAGCTTGTCGGTGATCCCCGCCGGGCTTGAGCCTGGGTCGAGTTCCAGCACGGACATATTCGGCAACTGCACCAGGTCGCCCGCCGGGTTCACTTTCGAGGAGAGCGCCCACATCACCTGCGGCAGGTTGAACGGGTCAACGTCTTCATCGACCATAATCACCATCTTCACGTAGCCCAGACCGTGCGGCGTGGTCATCGCACGCAGGCCCACCGCGCGGGCAAAGCCGCCGTAGCGTTTTTTGGTGGAGATAATCGCCAGCAGGCCGTGGGTGTACATTGCGTTTACCGCCTGCACTTCCGGGAACTCGGCTTTCAGTTGTTGATACAGCGGCACGCAGGTGGCAGGCCCCATCAGGTAGTCGATTTCGGTCCACGGCATACCGAGATAGAGCGATTCGAAAATCGGTTTCGTGCGGTAAGAGACTTTATCGATGCGCACCACGGTCATGTTACGCCCGCCGGAGTAGTGGCCGGTAAACTCACCGAACGGCCCTTCAATCTCGCGTTTGCGGCTTTCGATAACCCCTTCGAGGATTACTTCCGAGCCCCACGGCACATCAAAACCGGTCAGCGGGGCGGTAGCGATCGGGTATGGGCTTTCGCGCAGTGCGCCCGCCATTTCGTACTCAGACTGATCGTATTTCAGCGGTGTAGCGCCCATCAGCGTGATGATCGGATCGTTACCAAGGGTGATGGCAATCGGCAAATCTTCGCCACGCTCTTCCGCTTTATGCAGATGCAGGGCGATATCGTGCATTGGCACCGGTTGCAGGCCGAGCTTACGCTTGCCCTTCACTTCCATACGGTAGATGCCGACATTCTGCTTGCCGAAGTTATCCGGGTCGAGCGGATCGCGGGAAACCACGCAGGCTTTATCGAGATAGAAACCGCCATCGCCATCGTTCAGGCGAAACAGCGGCAGAATATCGAACAGGTTAATCTCTTCGCCATCGACAGTGTTCTGCGCCCAGGCTGGATTCGCGCGGCGCTCCGGGGCAATCGGGAAGTTATCCCAGCGGCGGATAAACTCATCAATCTGTTTTTTAACCGGCGTGTTCGGCGGCAGGCCGAGGGAAATCGCGTGGTTCTGCCAGGAACCGATGGTGTTCATCGCCACTCGCGCATCGGTAAAGCCGCGAATATTATCAAACCACAGCGCGGGTGCGCCGTCGCCGATACGCCCGGTGGCGTTGGCAGCAGCGGCCAGATCTGGCTCGGCGTTAACCTCTTCACTGATTTTCAGCAATTGCCCCTGGTCGTCGAGTGCCTGTAAAAAGCTGCGTAAATCATCAAAAGCCATTATTCATTCTCCAGAGAAAAACTCCCGGACTGCGGCAATCCTTGCCAGCGCCTGGCTTGAGGATGTTCGAGGCCAAACTGATCCATCACGCGGGCAACCACGTGGTGGACAATGTCATCTACCGTTTCGGGATGGTTATAGAAGGCAGGCATGGGCGGTATCATCGCCACGCCCATACGGGAAAGCGCGAGCATATTTTCAAGGTGGATAGTACTGAGCGGCATTTCACGCGGCACCAGCACCAGCTTGCGCCCTTCTTTGAGAACAACATCAGCAGCGCGCCCCACCAGCCCATCGGCATAGCCAGCACGGATACCAGCCAGCGTCTTCATGCTGCACGGAATAACGATCATGCCATCGGTACGAAAGGAACCTGAGGAGATAGTCGCCGCCTGATCCGCCGGGTTATGGCAATAGTCTGCCAGGGCAGCGACATCGTGGACGCTGTAGGGCGTTTCCAGTTCAATGGTAGTTTTCGCCCACTTCGACATCACGAGATGTGTTTCAACACCGGGCATCTTCTTTAGTGCTTGCAGTAATGCCACACCAAGAGGCGCACCTGTAGCCCCAGTCATCCCGACGATCAGTCTCATTTTTTATTCCCTTAATTGTTCGTACACGAACGTTATTATTAACATACCCTTCTATTCACGTAGCGGCAAGTGCAGAAAAGTAACAACATCTTCTTCGTCACTAAAAAACCGCTATGATAACGGCAGAGAATTAGCCCGGAGTTTACATGGCGTTACGAAATAAAGCGTTCCATCAGTTACGACAGCTTTTTCAGCAACACACGTCTCGCTGGCAGCATGAGTTACCTGATCTGACCAAACCGCAGTACGCGGTAATGCGCGCTATTGCTGAACACCCCGGTATAGAGCAGGTTGCGCTGATAGAAGCAGCTGTCAGCACTAAGGCAACGCTGGCGGAAATTCTGGCAAGAATGGAAAATCGTGGCCTGGTCAGACGAGAGCATGACACCGTCGATAAGCGGCGTCGCTTTGTCTGGCTGACTGCGGAAGGAGAAAAGGTACTTGCGGCAGCTATCCCCATTGGTGACGGCGTGGATGAAGAATTTTTGGGGCGTTTGAGTGCAGAAGAGCAGGAACTGTTTATGCAGCTGGTGCGAAAAATGATGAACACATAGGGTGCAAATTGCCGGATGCGACGATATCGCGTCTTATCCAGCCTGCAAACACACCGACTCACCAACCAAAAGAAAAAGGCCAGCCTCATATGAGACTGGCCTTTCTGACAGATGCTTGCTTATTCGCGGAACAGCGCTTCGATATTCAGCCCCTGAGTCTGCAAAATCTCACGCAGACGGCGCAGGCCTTCAACCTGAATCTGGCGAACACGTTCACGGGTGAGGCCAATTTCACGACCTACATCTTCCAGTGTTGCCGCTTCGTACCCCAGCAAACCGAATCGACGTGCCAGCACTTCACGCTGCTTGGCGTTCAGTTCGAACAGCCATTTGACGATGCTTTGTTTCATATCGTCATCTTGCGTGGTGTCTTCCGGACCGTTCTCTTTTTCATCAGCCAGGATATCCAGCAACGCTTTTTCGGAATCACCACCCAGCGGGGTGTCTACCGAGGTAATGCGCTCGTTAAGACGAAGCATACGGCTGACGTCATCAACTGGCTTATCCAGTTGCTCTGCGATCTCTTCCGCGCTCGGTTCGTGGTCCAGCTTATGGGACAACTCACGTGCGGTTCGCAGGTAAACGTTCAGCTCCTTTACGATGTGAATCGGCAAACGAATAGTACGGGTTTGGTTCATAATGGCCCGTTCGATCGTCTGGCGAATCCACCAGGTTGCGTAAGTTGAGAAGCGGAAACCACGTTCCGGGTCAAACTTCTCAACAGCGCGGATCAGCCCCAGGTTACCCTCTTCGATAAGGTCCAGCAGCGCCAGACCACGATTGCCATAACGGCGGGCAATTTTTACCACCAGACGCAAGTTACTCTCGATCATCCGGCGGCGAGAGGCGACATCACCACGCAGTGCGCGACGCGCAAAATAAACTTCTTCTTCGGCCGTTAACAGTGGCGAATAACCAATCTCACCAAGATAAAGCTGAGTCGCGTCCAGCACACGCTGTGTTGCGCCCTGCGATAACAGCTCCTCTTCGGCCAAATCGTTATCACTGGGTTCCTCTTCAACTAAGGCCTTTTCGTCAAAAACCTCAACTCCATTCTCATCAAATTCCGCGTCTTCATTTAAATCATGAACTTTCAGCGTATTCTGACTCATAAGGTGGCTCCTACCCGTGATCCCTTGACGGAACATTCAAGCAAAAGCCTGGTTCCGCCGATTTATCGCTGCGGCAAATAACGCAGCGGGTTTACGGATTTCCCCTTGTAACGAATTTCAAAATGCAAGCGTGTTGAACTGGTTCCGGTGCTACCCATGGTCGCTATTTTTTGCCCCGCCTTAACTTCTTGTTGTTCCCGGACCAGCATTGTGTCGTTATGGGCGTAGGCACTCAGGTAATCATCATTATGTTTGATGATAATCAGATTACCGTAGCCGCGCAGCGCATTACCGGCATAAACAACGCGGCCATCTGCGGTCGCGATAATTGCCTGTCCTTTGCTACCTGCGATATCAATCCCCTTGTTGCCTCCCTCAGAAGCACCAAAGGTTTCAATCACTTTGCCCTCAGTCGGCCAGCGCCAGGTGGAGATCGGCGTACTGGTTGTTGTACTGCTGACAGTTGGCTCGGTTGTGCTTGCTGTTGGTACCGTTACAGGCGCTGTGACCGTTGTCGCAGTTGGCTTGTTGTTCGGCAACATTTTGTTAGCACTCTGTTCACCCGAAGACTCAGAATACGTAATTGTCGGTTGCGACGCAACAGCAACGGTGGAATTTTGTGCAGGCTTGATCACAACTCCTTGCTCTGCTGCGTCGGCCTGGGTAATGGCATTTCCGCCAGTGATTGGCGTACCGGAAGCATTCCCCACCTGTAAGGTCTGACCTACGTTCAGAGCGTAAGGCGCCTGAATATTATTGCGTTGGGCAAGGTCACGGAAATCGTTGCCGGTAATCCAGGCGATATAGAAAAGCGTGTCGCCTTTTTTCACGGTGTAAGTACTGCCGCTATAACTGCCTTTCGGAATATTCCCGTACTGACGGTTATAGACGATGCGTCCGTTTTCCATTTGCACAGGTTGTTGGGCAACAGGCTGTACCGGTTGGATTTGCGGCTGTTGAGCCGATTGAATTTGTGGCTGTTGTACCGGCTGAATTTGCGGTTGCTGCGTTGTAGACGTCGTCCCCATTTTCGGTGGCGGCGTAATCAACATACCAGAATTGGTATTTGCAGGCGCATTGCCATTGACGGAGCTGACCGGTGCCGGTGGATTTGAAGTGTCAGAACAGCCAGCCAACCATAACGAAACCAGTGACAAAGCCGCAATACGGCGAACGGTGAATTTTGGGCTTCCCGCGCTCATTTATCCCCCAGGAAAAAATTGGTTAATAACCAGTGACATAATTACCGTGCAAGGCACCCTACTGAACACTGGAAAAGATGTTCACGATACGCTGACCTGCTGCAAAATAACCAGGAAAATTCCAGGTATTTTCCTCACGCGCTAAGCCAGCTCCCCCTTTACTAAGGGAACAAAGCGCACAGCCTCCACGGTGTCGATAATAAATTCGCCTCCCCGACGACGCACCCGCTTTAAATACTGGTGCTCTTCCCCTACGGGTAAGACGAGAATGCCGCCCTCATCCAGTTGCGTCATTAACGCTGTCGGGATTTCGGGCGGTGCAGCCGTTACAATGATAGCGTCAAACGGCGCACGTGCTTGCCAACCTTGCCATCCATCACCGTGACGGGTTGAAACATTGTGTAAATCAAGATTTTTCAGACGTCTGCGCGCCTGCCACTGCAATCCTTTAATCCGCTCGACCGAGCATACATGCTGGACAAGATGTGCCAGAATTGCTGTTTGATATCCTGAACCAGTGCCGATCTCCAGCACTCGCGACTGCGGCGTCAGTTCGAGTAATTCAGTCATTCGCGCCACCATATACGGCTGCGAAATTGTCTGCCCCTGACCTATCGGCAACGCGATATTGTCCCAGGCTTTTTGTTCAAACGCTTCATCGATGAATTTTTCACGCGGCACGGCAGCAAGTGCATTAAGCACCAGCTCATCCTGAATACCTTGCGCACGTAATTGATCCAGAAGTGCTTGTACGCGTCTGCTTACCATTGCGTGCCAACTCCCACGCTGTTTAACCAGTCTGAAACCACATCTTGCGCGTTGTGCGCGGTTAAATCTACATGCAGCGGCGTGATGGAGACGTAGCCTTCATCTACCGCAGCAAAATCGGTCCCCGGACCGGCATCACACTTACCGCCCGGCGGGCCAATCCAGTACAGCGTATTACCGCGCGGATCCTGCTGCGGAATCACTTGATCTGCCGGATGTCGTGTACCGCAGCGAGTCACGCGGATACCTTTAATCTGATCCAGCGGTAAATCAGGTACGTTGATATTGAGAATACGTCCGGTACGCAGCGGCTCTTTACACAGTGCGCGCAAAATGGAGCAGGTGACTGCTGCAGCAGTGTCGTAATGTTTATGCCCGTCAAGTGAAACGGCCAGCGCCGGAAAGCCTAAATGACGGCCTTCCATCGCGGCGGCTACCGTGCCGGAATAAATAACATCATCACCCAGATTCGGTCCGGCGTTAATACCCGAAACCACAATATCCGGGCGCGGACGCATCAGAGCATTCACGCCAAGATAGACACAATCGGTCGGGGTTCCCATTTGCACGGCAATATCACCATTTTCAAAGGTAAACGTGCGCAGGGAGGATTCCAGCGTCAGGGAATTTGAAGCGCCGCTGCGATTACGATCGGGGGCGACCACCTGAACGTCAGCAAACTCACGCAGAGCTTTCGCCAGCGTTTGTATACCGGGCGCATGTACCCCGTCATCATTACTCAGCAATATGCGCATAATCACCTGTTGTGTTGATAAGTTCCCTGACAACGCTGGTTGCAAAGCTTCCTGCCGGAAGCCAGAAACGGATTTCGACGGTGACGTCATCCCACCAGTTCCAGCTTAATTGTTGCGGATATAACAGCATCGCTCTGCGCGCCGCCTCAACTTTTTCGCGCACCAGTAAGGCTTGTAATTCAGTTTCTTCGGCGACAGCTGCTTGTTCGAATGCCAGCGCCTCACGCTGGGTTCCCCATTCGCCGCTACCCGGCATTGCAGCTGTAATTAACAGCTCTTTATCGTTCACGCGACGCTGTAATTCCGCCAGTTCTTCGTTAGTGGCAACAAACCAGCTGCCGCGCCCGGCTAATTGTAGCGCATCACCGTCAACAACCTGATTAACTTCTGCTTTTTTGAGACGCTCAGCAACAATCTGATTAAACAACGCACTACGAGCTGCCGACAACCAAAAACTACGCTTATTGCGATCGCGCACCGGAGTATTGGTTTGCGCCCAGCGCAACGCGCCCTGCAAATTACTACCACCAATACCAAAACGTTGCGCGCCAAAGTAATTCGGTACACCTTTCACGCAAATATCGATCAGTCGCTGTTCTACGTCATCACGATTGCTCACTTCTCGCAGCACCAGGGTAAAGGCATTGCCTTTCAGCGCCCCTAAACGCAGTTTACGTTTGTGGCGCGCATACTCCAGTACCTGGCAGCCTTCCAGTTGAAACGCGCTCAGATCAGGCATCTCTTTGCCCGGTACCCGAGCGCATAACCATTGTTCCGTAACGGCATGTTTGTCTTTTTGCCCAGCGAAGCTGACTTCACGGGCATGAATTTTCAGGAATTTCGCCAGTGCGTCGGCCACAAAACGGGTATTGCAACCGTTTTTGAGGATTCGCACCAGGATATGCTCACCTTCACCATCAGGCTCAAAGCCTAAATCTTCCACCACCACAAAGTCTTCCGGGTTGGCTTTCAGCAGCCCGGTTCCTTGCGGTTTGCCGTGGAGGTAAGTGAGATTATCAAATTCAATCATTTTGTTGCCTTAATGAGTAGCGCCACCGCTTCACAGGCAATCCCTTCCCCACGTCCGGTAAATCCGAGTTTTTCCGTAGTAGTGGCTTTCACGTTAACATCATCCATATGGCAGCCGAGATCTTCGGCAATAAACACGCGCATTTGCGGAATATGTGGCAGCATCTTCGGTGCCTGAGCGATGATAGTGACATCGACGTTGCCGAGGGTATAGCCCTTCGCCTGAATGCGTCGCCAGGCTTCGCGTAGCAGCTCGCGGCTGTCAGCGCCTTTAAATGCGGGATCTGTATCCGGGAATAGCTTGCCAATATCCCCCAGCGCCGCTGCACCAAGTAATGCATCGGTCAGCGCGTGCAGCGCCACGTCGCCATCAGAATGTGCCAGCAGCCCTTTTTCATAAGGGATGCGCACGCCACCAATGATAATTGGGCCTTCGCCGCCAAAGGCGTGAACATCAAAACCGTGTCCAATTCGCATTATGTATTCTCCTGATGGATGGTTCGGGTGAGGTAAAATTCGGCAAGCGCCAAATCTTCCGGGCGCGTGACTTTAATGTTATCCGCTCGGCCTTCGACAAGCTGCGGATGAAAACCGCAGTATTCCAGCGCTGAGGCTTCGTCGGTAATGGTAGCGCCTTCATTTAGAGCGCGCGTCAGGCAGTCATGTAACAGCTCACGAGGGAAAAATTGCGGCGTAAGCGCGTGCCACAAACCGTTGCGATCAACGGTATGAGCAATGGCATTTTTGCCTGGCTCGGCGCGTTTCATCGTGTCGCGCACCGGCGCGGCGAGGATCCCTCCCGTGCGGCTGGTTTCGCTCAACGCCAACAGACGCGCGAGGTCATCCTGATGCAGACAAGGACGAGCGGCGTCATGCACCAGTACCCACTGCACATCGCCAGCGCCTTTCAGACCTGCCAGCACGGAATTAGCACGCTCTTCACCACCATCAACAACGGTGATTTGCGGATGATTCGCCAGAGGAAGTTGAGCAAAGCGGTTATCGCCAGGGCTTATTGCAATGACGACACGCGTCACCCGGGGATGCGCCAGCAGCGCATGCACCGAGTGTTCAAGAATGGTTTTATTACCGATTGAGAGATATTGCTTAGGACATTCCGTTTGCATTCGGCGGCCAAATCCGGCCGCCGGAACCACGGCGCAAACATCCAAATGAGTGGTTGCCATGTTAATTCCTGGGCTGATTTATCGATTGTTTTGCCCCGCAGACTGCGCGCGCTTCGACGCGTCAGGCACCAGACGATAAAAAGTTTCGCCCGGCCTGGTCATGCTGAGTTCATTACGCGCACGCTCTTCGAGCGCCTCCTGGCCGCCATTGAGATCGTCAATTTCGGCAAAAAGCTGATCGTTTCGCGCTTTAAGTTTCGCGTTTGTAGCTTGCTGTGCCGCCACATCATCATTGACGCGGGTATAGTCATGTATACCGTTCTTACCGAACCACAGCGAATACTGTAGCCAGACCAGAATAGCCAGCAACAGCAGCGTTAGTTTACCCATCCTGCCCCCTGAAAAACGGCATCCTCATCCCATGCATCCGAAGACGACTCTACATCCTCTGTTGGGGATACCGCGACAACGCGGGCAAATGTACCACATTTGTCCACTGTTACGTATACCCAGGGCGCGCAGAACATAATCTCATTATTGGTTACGGTTTGAATTATGGACAGAATGAACAGGAAAGAACAGATTAGCCCAACAACCACATAAACAGTGCACCAAACATAATGCCAACGGTGATAAAAGTGAAAACAATACTGTAGCGTAATTTCCCGTCCATCAAGGAATGCAGCGCAATACCTACCACCACCGCAACAGGCATCAGCGCCAGAAAGAAAGGCCAGGTGTAGATAAAGAAAAACAGCGTGTTAGAGCCATAAATCAACATCGGAATCGCCAGTGCACACAGCCAGGACACAAAACCGACCACGGCCCCAGGTAGCGACCATGTGGTTTCTTCGTCCTCGGTAAGGCTAGCACTATTTGTTAGTGTAATGTTATGGCTATTACGCATATCTGATCCTGTTACTTTGACGAACCGGGCATGAAAACCCGATGGTGTCTCAGGATCTGATAATATCGTTCTGTCTCAGTAGATCTAATAATTGCTGAACCAAATTTGTTACTAATTGTTCACCATTGAGATGAATTTCTGCCGATTCAGGCGCTTCGTAAACGGAATCTATTCCGGTAAAGTTACGCAGTTCACCAGCGCGTGCTTTTTTATATAAGCCTTTTGGATCGCGAGACTCACAAATCGCCAGCGGCGTATCGACAAACACTTCGATAAACCGCCCTTCTCCTACACGTTCGCGAACCATCTGCCGTTCGGCGCGGTGTGGTGAGATAAATGCCGTCAGCACCACCAGTCCGGCTTCGACCATTAAATTCGCCACCTCACCGACCCGACGGATATTTTCTTTGCGATCGGCATCGCTAAAACCGAGATCGCTGCATAAACCGTGGCGGACATTGTCGCCATCCAGCAAATACGTACTGACGCCGAGTTTATGCAATGCTTCTTCCAGCGCGCCCGCGACGGTTGATTTACCGGACCCGGAGAGGCCGGTAAACCACAGTACAACACCACGATGGCCGTGGTGTTGTTCACGCTGTTGCGGAGTTACTGGGTGGCTATGCCAGACGACGTTTTCGTCATGCAGCGCCATCATTTACCTCCCAGTAAATCGCGCGCGCCCCAGTGCGGGAAGTGGCGGCGTACTAACGCATTCAGTTCCAGCTCGAACGCGCTAAATTCCGACGGCGCAACGGCGGCCTCGTTTTTCGGCTCATGCACCATACCGGCACCAACAGTCACGTTGCTCAGGCGATCGATAAAAATCAGCCCACCCGTCACCGGATTTTGTTGATAACGATCTAACACCAGCGGCTCGTCAAAGGTGAGATCCACGAGGCCTATCCCATTCAGCGGCAGGTTTTCAACTTCGCGTTGGGTAAGGTTATTAATATCAACCTGATAACGAATGCCATCAACACGAGCACGCGTCTTCTTACCGGCAATTTTGATGTCATAACTCTGGCCTGGGGAAAGCGACTGTTCCGCCATCCATACCACATCAACTGACGCGCTCTGCACCGCCGGTAACGCTTCGTCTGCCGCCAGCAGCAGATCGCCACGGCTGATATCGATCTCGTCCGTCAGCACCAGGGTGATCGCTTCTCCGGCAAAGGCTTCTTCGCGATCGCCATCAAAAGTGACGATCCGCGCGATGCTTGACTCCACACCAGAGGGCAGCACTTTGACACGTTGCCCGACTTGCACGCTGCCGGAAGCCAGCGTTCCGGCGTAGCCACGAAAATCGAGATTCGGGCGGTTAACGTACTGCACCGGGAAGCGCATTGGCTGGGCATCCACCACTCGCTGGATCTCCACGGTTTCCAGCACTTCGAGTAATGTTGGGCCGCTGTACCACGGCATTCTTTCACTTTGCGAAGCTACATTGTCGCCTTCCAGCGCAGAGAGCGGCACAAAGCGAATATCCAGATTGCCCGGCAATTGTTCGGCAAAAGTCAGGTAGTCTTCACGAATGCGGGTGAATGTCTCTTCACTGTAATCCACCAGATCCATTTTGTTGATCGCTACGACCAGATGTTTGATCCCCAACAGCGTGGAGATAAAACTGTGACGACGGGTTTGATCGAGCACGCCTTTACGGGCGTCGATCAATAAGATCGCCAGCTCACACGTTGACGCGCCAGTCGCCATATTGCGGGTGTACTGCTCGTGCCCAGGGGTATCGGCGATAATAAATTTACGCTTCTCGGTGGAGAAATAGCGATAAGCCACATCGATTGTGATGCCCTGTTCGCGTTCCGCTTGCAGGCCATCCACCAGCAACGCCAAATCCAGTTTTTCGCCCTGGGTGCCGTGTCGTTTGCTGTCGTTATGCAGCGATGAGAGCTGATCTTCGTAGATTTGGCGGGTATCGTGCAGCAGGCGACCAATCAGGGTACTTTTGCCGTCATCGACGCTACCGCAGGTCAGAAAACGCAGCAGGCTTTTATGTTGTTGCGCAATCATCCAGGCTTCGACGCCGCCTTCATTGGCGATTTGTTGTGCAAGTGCGGTGTTCATCTTAAAAATACCCCTGACGTTTTTTCAGCTCCATAGAGCCTGCCTGGTCGCGGTCAATCACGCGCCCCTGACGCTCACTGGTGGTGGAGACCAGCATCTCTTCGATGATCTCCGGCAGCGTTTGTGCATTTGACTCCACCGCACCGGTCAGCGGCCAGCAGCCCAGCGTGCGGAAGCGAACCATCCGTTTTTTAATCACTTCACCCGGTTGCAGGTCGATACGGTCGTCATCAATCATCATCAACATACCGTCGCGTTCCAGAACCGGACGTTCCGCAGCGAGATACAGCGGAACAATGTCGATATTTTCCAGCCAGATGTATTGCCAGATATCCTGCTCGGTCCAGTTAGAGAGCGGGAAGACGCGGATACTTTCGCCTTTGTTGATCTGCCCGTTATAGTTGTGCCACAACTCCGGACGCTGGTTTTTCGGATCCCAGCGATGAAATCGGTCACGGAAAGAGTAGATTCGTTCTTTGGCGCGGGACTTCTCTTCATCGCGACGTGCGCCACCGAAAGCGGCATCAAAACCGTATTTATTCAGTGCCTGTTTCAAACCTTCGGTTTTCATAATGTCGGTATGTTTCGCGCTGCCGTGCACGAATGGATTAATCCCCATCGCCACGCCTTCCGGGTTTTTATGCACCAGCAGCTCGCAGCCGTAAGCTTTCGCCGTACGATCGCGGAACTCATACATCTCGCGGAATTTCCAGCCGGTATCGACATGCAGCAGCGGGAACGGCAGCGTACCTGGATAAAACGCCTTGCGCGCCAGATGCAGCATGACGCTGGAATCTTTACCGATAGAGTAGAGCATCACCGGATTTGAGAATTCTGCCGCCACCTCGCGAATGATGTGGATGCTTTCCGCCTCCAGTTGCCGCAGGTGGGTAAGTCGTTTTTGATCCATAACCGTTCCTTTGCAATACCGCTATTTTCTTGCCATCAGATGTTTCGACTATAGGGAGCGCAGGAGAACGAATGAAATTACCAATTGGAATGAGTAGTTCCTTAACGGAATAACGCTTTGGCAAAGCAAATATCAAAAAGTGCTTAAGCTACCGAATTTCGGGCGTTTAGGAAGATTTGAAATTGTTTTAGCGCAGCGGCAGTTTCATACTATGGCGGTAAAAATTTTGCATGGTATTTAAGGACTCACTATGTTTTCCGCATTGCGCCACCGTACCGCTGCCCTGGCGCTCGGCGTATGCTTTATTCTCCCCGTTCACGCCTCATCACCTAAACCTGGTGATTTTGCCAATACACAGGCGCGACATATTGCCACTTTCTTTCCGGGACGAATGACCGGAACACCCGCAGAAATGTTATCTGCCGATTATATTCGGCAACAGTTTCAGCAAATGGGTTACCGCAGTGATATTCGAACATTTAATAGCCGATATATTTATACCGCACGCGATAACCGTAAAAACTGGCACAACGTGACGGGAAGTACGGTGATTGCCGCTCATGAAGGCAAAGCGCCGCAGCAGATCATCATTATGGCGCATCTGGATACCTATGCCCCGCAGAGCGACGCAGATGCAGATGCCAATCTCGGCGGGCTGACGTTACAAGGAATGGATGATAATGCCGCAGGTTTAGGTGTCATGCTGGAGCTGGCTGAACGCCTGAAAGATATTCCGACTGAGTATGGGATTCGTTTTATTGCCACCAGTGGTGAAGAGGAAGGGAAATTAGGCGCTGAGAATTTACTCAAGCGCATGAGTGATACCGAAAAGAAAAATACTTTATTGGTGATTAACCTCGATAATCTGATTGTTGGCGATAAGCTGTATTTCAACAGTGGCGTAAAAACACCTGAAGCAGTAAGGAAATTAACGCGCGACCGGGCGCTGGCAATTGCCCGCAGTCATGGAATTGCCGCCACCACAAATCCAGGTTTGAATAAAAACTATCCGAAAGGCACCGGGTGTTGTAATGACGCAGAAATATTCGACAAAGCGGGCATTGCTGTACTTTCGGTGGAAGCGACAAACTGGAATCTTGGGAATAAGGATGGTTATCAGCAACGAGCAAAAACAGCCGCATTCCCTGCAGGAAATAGCTGGCATGACGTAAGACTGGATAATCAACAGCATATAGATAAGGCACTTCCTGGAAGAATAGAACGCCGCTGCCGTGATGTTATGCGGATAATGCTACCGTTGGTGAAGGAGCTGGCGAAGGCGTCTTGATGGGGTTGAAAATGGGGGTTGGGAGTTCTACCGCAGGGGCGGGGGAACTCTTCAGCGCGGTGCGCAAACTATGCGCGGAGCGCGGTTTATCCCCGCTGACGCGGGGAACACGCTTTTCCCCACGCGTCCAGATCTTCGACTGGCGGTTTATCCCCGCTGACGCGGGGAACACGGCGATATTGCCTACCGCAACAAAGAAAACACGGGTTTATCCCCGCTGGCGCGGGGAACACAACCCTAAAAATGATTTGCTGGATTCAGTTGCCGGTTTATCCCCGCTGGCGCGGGGAACACCACGACGGGCAGGCAATCACCGGCATGACCCACGGTTTATCCCCGCTGACGCGGGGAACACTGACGCCCGGAACTTGGCATTCCTCGTTGTTTCGGTTTATCCCCGCTGACGCGGGGAACACCCCACCAGGCCGCCCATTGAATTAGCGAGGCGCGGTTTATCCCCGCTGACGCGGGGAACACCCTCACCCCGACGCTACTAACCGGGTCTTTCCCGGTTTATCCCCGCTGACGCGGGGAACACGCAGCAATACTACTCACAGTGTCTGCAAATCCACGGTTTATCCCCGCTGGCGCGGGGAACACTAAAGGCGCGCATCTTGAAACAGGCGCGGAATCGGTTTATCCCCGCTGGCGCGGGGAACACTCATCAGCCAGAATATTTTCTGCGTGAAGCTGCGGTTTATCCCCGCTGGCGCGGGGAACACTTGAGCTGACGTCAACGTGACCGAGTTTTTTTCGGTTTATCCCCGCTGGCGCGGGGAACACTTTATTTATGCCCTGGCGGGCAGGGATAACCACAGTTTATCCCCGCTGGCGCGGGGAACACCGTTTCGGCTGATTTGTTCGCCGCGTCGGTGCCAGTTTATCCCCGCTGGCGCGGGGAACACCCAGATTGGTTGCCAGTTCGTTCAGTCGATAGCAGTTTATCCCCGCTGGCGCGGGGAACACCACTGCCAAACCATTCGTCACCCGGAGAGTCGTCCCAGACGGGTGCCAGAATCAGCAATTCAGGAGGGGAACGCTCGTCTTTTCCATCACGCTTTAACTGACCATTAATATCGCGAATATGCCGCTGTAATCGCCCCGCTCGCTGAATCAGCAAATCAACAGGGGCCAGGTCGGAGATCATTTCGTCCAGGTCGCAATCGACACTCTGCTCTAATACCTGGGTACAGATGAGTACTTTTCCGGCGCGTTGTGAGCAGCCCTCTTTACCAAAGCGCGCGAGCGTTTCCGTTTCAATTCGCTGGCGATCGCTAAAAGCAAAGCGGCTATGAAAAAGTGAAAGGCTGGAAGCAGGAATGACGCCACTGGCAAGTAACTGACGATAAACCTTAATAGCGTCATCGACAGAATTCCGGATCCAGGCGATGCATTTCCCCTGACTTACCGCCGATTCGATACGCGCAATACACTCTTGTTCACTATGGAGCCAACCCACGCTCACGCTACGTTCAACGTCTTTGCGCGTCGCTACCCGGTGCGAATGCACATCCGTTTGCGTGACATGCGTCAGCCAGGGGTAATCATCTTTTTCCAGCAATGGAGCTTCTTGCTGGCCCTCTGTGCCACGCGAAAAGGCAGCGACGAGTTTGTCGCGCTGCTGTTGAGATAACGTGGCAGAAAGCAAAATAACGCTGTTTCCGCCACGCGCCTGTCGCTCGATCAGACCTTCAAGAATGCACGACATGTAAGCGTCACAGGCGTGGATCTCATCAGCAAGCAGGATTTTGTAACTTAACCCCAGAAGCCGCAGACTATTATGCTTGAAAGGCATCACTGCCATCATCGCCTGATCCAGCGTGCCGACGCCAATTTCAGCCAGTAGCGCCTTCTTGTTACTGTCGGCAAACCAAGCCGCACATCCCTGACTGAACGTTTGTTCATCCGGTTCTTCTGACCCGACTAAATCACCGGACCAGAGTGATTCATTAAAGCGGTCCAAAAATGCGCGGGCACTGTGTGCCAGCACCAGGCTGGGGCGAGATTCTGGCGAATAGAAAGCAAGCCAGGTTTTGACCAGCCGATCGTACATGGCATTGGCCGTGGCCATTGTTGGCAGGCCAAAAAACAGCCCCTGAGCTTTACCCGCAGCCATCAACCTGTGCGCCAGGATAAGCGCCGCTTCCGTTTTACCTGCACCAGTTACATCTTCCAGAATAAATAACTGCGGTCCAGGCTGGCTGATATCCAGATCCAGTACCTTTTGCTGTAACGGTGTCGGGTGCTCAATAAAAGGAAACAGCGTATTAATTCCGGTGAAAGGTGCAGTTTCTGCTTTTGGAGGAAAGACGGTTAAGGCGTTTTGAGCCTGAACTAAAGTTTTCTGCCAGTAATCTTCAATATCCATAGCACGTGCGACGCGTGGAAAAAACCGCGTTGACGAACCCGTCCAGTCTGCGAGTACGACGGTTGCAGAGATATACCAGGAAAGGTGTTTTATAAGTTCAACACCCTCGTCATCACCCCAGAATGTAGGGATCTCTATAAGGGGAAACAGTGGTTTGATTGCAAGGAGAAAATCTCGCGCGGCAGCTTTGTCTTCAGGAAGAAAATTATCCAGTTCATCAATGCGGTCAGGTGGGCGACCATGATGCCCCGTAGTCATGGGCATCCACATCGCTATTACATGTGTAAGTTTGCGTGAAGAGAGTGAAGATGAAGGAAGCAACTCCTGGCATCCACTTAAATAATGATTCCACAACCAGTAGCCCAGCGTTGAATGAGAGATCTTTTCGTAATTCTTTCTGGCGCCTTCCGGAACCTTGAGTTTCGGGTGCAGGTAAAGTTGCTGAAAAGAGCGGGCAAATTTTCCGGTATCGTGCCAGCACAGCAACCAGGCGAAAAATTGTGCCGCCTGTTCCCTATCTGAAATACCTAATTGACGAAAATAGTCAGCCAGCCCGAAGCAATTGCTTTTGACCATTAAATAGCCCATCGCGGCTACATCGAGCGAATGCCAGCAAAGAAGATGATAGTCGTCGCCACCGTCTTTCTCGCCACGTCGGTTTTTTCCCCAGAAATCAAAGAAAGTCACAATGTTTTTATCCTTCAGTGAAACTTAAAGGATATTTACGCATATATTAAAAATTATCTGTGACATATATCGTTCAATAAAATATTTACATTGTGAATAATTAAATGATTTTCATCCGTAATATATATGAATAATAAATACAGGCATAATATTCACATAAACAATATAAATTAAAAAAGGGTGCAGGAGACCAAACCATCACAATTCAATACGCGGGGTTTTACCCCCGCGTGGTGGCTACTTCTTCGATTCGTAAGCGAGAACTGCCTTAAACTCCATACCACGTTCTCTGATGCTCAACTCACACAACGAGTCGCCTACCATCAGCGTGAATCCCAGTACTGTACAACACAGTACGATGATTGCCACAAGGGCATATTTTGTCAGCATGTCTTGCCTCCCTGCAAAGAAGAGACTAACATTCGAATTGTTTGGGTTCGAACGTAAGCCTCAGGTTGATAGAAATATCGCCTGGGGCTTTTGTCCATCTGGAACCTCGCGAATGCTTAACGCCAGACAGCCTCAAGCACCCAACGCCATTCTATACCTGTTAATTCTTCCAGCGGCGTTCACGTTTAAAATCAGGAATGCTGCTCGCAAAATAAAAACGCCCCCATCATTTCTGACAGAGGCGTTTAATTTATCCGGCAATATTTACCCTTCGTGTAACCCACATTCTCTTTTTAAGCCAAAGAAACGCGTTTCTTCTTCCGCCATGCCGGGTTCCCATTTACGGGTTGTATGGGTATCTCCCACCGATAAATATCCTTCGTCCCATAATGGGTGATATTTCAGGCCATGTTTTTGCAGGTACTGATAAATAGTTCGGTTATCCCAGTCGATAATCGGTAGCACTTTAAATACGCCACGCTGAATTGCCAGCACCGGTAAATTGGCGCGGCTGCCGGATTGTTCACGGCGCAGGCCAGCAAACCACGTTTGCGCATTCAGTTCTTTCAGCGCCCGGTTCATCGGTTCGACTTTGTTGATGTCATTGTATTTTTCAATGCCTTCAACGCCCTGCTCCCACAGTTTGCCGTAGCGTGCTTCCTGCCAGGCGGCGCTTTCGGTAGCACGGTACACTTTCAGGTTGAGCTTGAGTTTGTCCGTTAACTCGTCAATAAAGCGGTAAGTTTCCGGGAACAAGTAACCCGTATCAGTGAGGATCACCGGAATATCCGGGCGAATCTGGTTCACCAGATGCAGGCTCACCGCCGCCTGAATGCCAAAGCTGGAAGAAAGCACATATTCACCGGGCAGATTATCCAGCGCCCAGGCAACGCGGCCTTCAGCGTCCAGTTTTTCCAGTTCGGCGTTAGTTTGGGCCAGCGCCAGAATCCGGTCTACCTTTGGCAGTTCGTTCAGGGTGTTTAGATCGAGTTTGGACATAAGTTCCTCACTGTTTGCCTTGCCTGATGCGACGCTGTCGCGTCTTATCAGGCCTACAAGACCGGGCAGAAGCGGCAATTCATGTTAATCCCACAAATCCCGCGCCGGGTCGAGCACCGGGCGAATGATGCCCGCACGCACCGTAAAGTCGCCGAAGCCTTCACCCGCTTCACGCTCTTTCGCCCAGCGCCCTATCAGTTCATCAAGCGACGCCAGGATTTCCGGCTCGGTGATGTTTTCTTTATACATCCGTGGGATACGTGTCCCCATGCGGTTGCCGCCAAGATGCAGGTTGTAGCGACCCGGCGCTTTACCCACCAGACCCACTTCCGCCAGCATCGCGCGACCACAACCGTTCGGGCAGCCTGTTACACGCATTACAATATGCTCATCGCTGACACCATGTTTCGCCATTAAATTGTCGATGTTGTCGATAAAAGACGGCAGGAAACGCTCCGCTTCCGCCATCGCCAGCGGGCAAGTCGGGAATGACACGCAGGCCATTGAGTTTTCACGCTGCGGCGTGACGGCATTCATTAACCCGCTCTCTTTGGCGATCTTCTCGATCTTCGCTTTCTCGCTTTCCGGTACACCCGCGATGATCAAATTCTGGTTCGCCGTAATGCGGAAATCGCCTTTGTGGATCTTCGCGATCTCCAGCAGGCCGGTTTTCAGCGGACGCCCCGGATAATCAAGGATGCGACCATTTTCGATAAACAGCGTCAGGTGCCAGTTATCATCAATGCCCTTAACCCAGCCAATACGATCTCCGCGTCCGGTGAACTCATACGGACGGATCGGTTCAAATTTGATCCCCGCGCGACGCTCCACTTCCGCTTTAAACGTCTCAACCCCCACGCGCTCCAGCGTGTATTTGGTTTTGGCATTTTTACGATCGGTTCGGTTACCCCAGTCACGCTGAGTTGTCACGACGGCTTCCGCCACCGCCAGCGTATGCTCCAGCGGCAGATAGCCAAACTCGCTCGCCGTGCGGGCGTAGGTTTTCTTGTTGCCGTGTTCGATGGAAAGCCCACCGCCCACCAGCAAGTTAAAGCCTAACAGCTTGCCGTTTTCGGCGATCGCCACGAAGTTCATGTCGTTGGCGTGCAGATCAATATCGTTCTGCGGCGGGATCACTACCGTGGTTTTGAATTTACGCGGCAGATAGGTCTGGCCGAGGATCGGTTCTTCATCAGTGGTAGCGACTTTTTCCTGATCGAGCCAGATCTCCGCGTAAGCGCGAGTACGCGGCAGCAGATGTTCAGAAATTTTCTTCGCCCATTCATACGCTTCCGCATGCAGTTGCGACTCGAACGGGTTCGAGGTGCACAGCACGTTACGGTTCATGTCGTTGGCGGTGGCTAACGCATCCAGACCGACCGAGTGCAGCATCTGGTGCGCAGGTTTGACGTTCTTTTTCAGAATACCGTGGAACTGGAACGTCTGACGGTTGGTCAGACGGATGCTACCGTAAATGGTGTTTTCCACCGCAAATTTGTCGATCGCCTGCCACTGTTTGGTGGTAATAACGCCTCCCGGCAAGCGACAGCGGAGCATCATGGCGTGGCGCGGCTCCAGCTTCTGTTCAGCACGTTCGGCGCGGATATCGCGGTCATCCTGCTGATACATGCCGTGGAAGCGGATCAGCAGGAAGTTATCGCCCTTAAACCCACCGGTCAGGCCGTCATTTAAATCTTCAGCAATCGTGCCGCGCAGATAGTTGCTTTCAAGCTTCATGCGCTCGGCGTCTGCCAGTTTACCTTCGACCACTAAAGGCCCTGGATGTTTTTCGCTCATTAGTAGACATCTCGCTGATAACGGCGCTCTACGCGCAGCTCACTTAAAAATTCATCCGCCGCTTCGGTGTCCATGCCACCAAATTCGGCAATCACTTCCAGAAGTGCCTGTTCAACGTCTTTCGCCATGCGATTAGCGTCGCCGCAGACATAAATGTGGGCACCGTCATTGATCCAGCGCCACAGTTCTGCGCCCTGTTCGCGCAGTTTGTCTTGTACGTAAATTTTTTCTTTTTGATCGCGCGACCAGGCAAGATCGATACGTGTCAGCACGCCCTCTTTGACGTAGCGCTGCCACTCCACCTGGTAGAGGAAATCTTCCGTAAAGTGCGGGTTGCCAAAGAACAGCCAGTTTTTACCCGGCGCTTCGTCGGCAGCACGTTGCTGCATAAAGGCGCGGAACGGCGCAATACCGGTACCTGGGCCAATCATAATCACCGGGGTTTCCGGGTTAGCGGGCAGGCGGAAGTTGTCGTTATGTTCGATAAAGACGCGGACTTCGCCCTCTTCTTCCACGCGGTCCGCGAGGAAGCTGGAGGCACCACCGGCACGGGCGCGGCCTTCCACGTCGTAACGCACCACGCCAACGGTGACGTGTACCTCGTTCTCGACTTCCGCCTGCGAGGAGGCGATGGAATACAGGCGCGGGGTCAGCGGGCGCAGAAGATTAATCAGCGCTTCGGCATCCAGCTGTGCCGGAGAGAAACGCACCATGTCGACAATCGGCGTGGTCGCGGCGTAATGCTGCAACTTCGCTTTATCGCCCACCAGCGGCAGCAGCGTTTCGCTGCGCGTTAAGGTAGCGTAGTTCTCAACGATATTGGCGGTGTTGACGGTCAGTTCGAAGTGCCACTGTAGCGCCTCGTTCAACGGCAGGGTTTTGCCCTCAACGGTGACAGGTTCATCGCCTTTCAGCCACAGCAGTTCGACAAGTTCTTTCACCAGTGCCGGATCGTTCTGATACCAGACGCCCAGCGCGTCACCCGGCTGGTAACGCAGGCCCGAGTCACCTAAGTCAATTTCGATATGGCGAACGTCTTTTTCAGAGTTACGTCCGGTAATTTTCTGGTTAACCAAAAGGCTCGCCACCAGCGGCGCGTCTTTGCTGTACGGGCTGGTGTGGATTTCATTTACCGCGCCAGTAGCGACGGATTGTGAAGGTGCTGCGACAGGCGCGCGCGATTTAAGCGCATCAACCACGCGGGCGCGCCACTCGCTGGCAGCGGCCTGGTATTCAACGTCGGCATCGACACGGTCGAGCAGGCGTTCACCGCCAAGTTCCGCCAGCTTGCTGTCGAAATCTTTCCCGGACTGGCAGAAAAATTCATAAGAGCTATCGCCGAGGCTAAACACGGCAAATGCGGTGTTTTCCAGCTTCGGCGCTTTTTTGGAGAACAGAAACTTATGCAGCGCGACGGCTTCTTCCGGCGGTTCCCCTTCTCCTTGCGTTGACGTCACTACGATGAGCAGTTTTTCGCTGGCGATTTGTTTGAATTTATAGTCGCCCGCGTTCACCAGCTTAACGTTCAGTTTTACCGCTAATAAGTCATCGCGTAACGCTTCGGCGACCCGACGCGCATTGCCGGTTTGCGAAGCGGAGATAATAGTAATACCCGGCATTTCTGCGGCGGGCGCTGGCGTCGCTGCAAGCGTAGCAGGCTGCTGATTGAGCACGCCCCAGAAATAGCCAGAAACCCAGGCAAGCTGGGTGGGCGTTAAATCGGTAGTGGCCGCCTGAAGGCGTGCCAGTTGCTCCGGGTTCAACGGAAGCAACGCGGAAGGTGGGACCTGTGTCGTCATGCGTCGTTATGTTCCAGTAAGCAAAGCTGTTTATCGGCCCTGTCAGCGCCCATAAAACAGAAGAGAAGGTAAGGTTAACGGCGCGAAGGGGGTGGATTAAAGACGGGATAGCGATAACTAATAACCAAATCGACTAACCTGTTTTAGCAATAGTCTTTAACAACAAAATAGATTTATTAACTCAATGAAAAATAAATAAATATCGACCGCAATTAAGTTAAATCGGTCATTTTGCGCAACAAACCCGCTTTTAGTAATGCGAAAAAACAGGCTTTCCGGTACTCTACGGCGGTTTTATCGTCCTGTAGAGAAATTATGATGTCCACCACGTTATTTAAAGATTTCACCTTCGAAGCCGCTCACCGTCTGCCGCACGTCCCACAGGGACATAAGTGCGGGCGCTTACACGGGCATTCTTTTATGGTGCGCCTGGAAATTACCGGGGAAGTCGATCCGCATACGGGCTGGATTATCGATTTCGCTGAACTGAAAGCGGCTTTTAAACCGACCTACGATCGCCTCGACCACTATTACCTCAATGATATACCCGGTCTGGAAAACCCAACCAGCGAAGTTTTAGCAAAATGGATTTGGGATCAAGTTAAACCCGTTGTGCCGCTATTAAGTGCGGTGATGGTGAAAGAAACCTGCACTGCAGGCTGTATCTATCGCGGCGAATGATAAGAGTGTGTCGGCGGTCAATTTCCCTTAAGTAACGCTATGTTAGGGTGTTGTGTTCTGGATATCTGGGGCATGACATGGAAGACGACTGCGACATTATTATTATTGGTGCCGGTATTGCAGGCACCGCTTGCGCGTTACGCTGCGCGCGAGCGGGTTTATCCGTTTTGTTACTGGAACGCGCTGAAATCCCCGGCAGCAAAAATCTTTCCGGCGGGCGGCTATACACCCATGCACTCGCGGAACTCCTCCCTCAGTTTCACCTGACCGCGCCCCTTGAGCGTCGCATCACCCACGAAAGTCTTTCTCTGTTAACGCCGGATGGCGCAACGACGTTTTCCAGCTTACAGCCCGGCGGTGAATCCTGGAGTGTATTACGTGCGCGATTCGATCCGTGGCTGGTTGCCGAAGCCGAAAAAGAAGGTGTCGAGTGTATCCCTGGTGCGACGGTGGATGCACTGTATGAAGAAAACGGCAGAGTATGTGGCGTTATCTGTGGTGACGATATTCTCCGCGCCCGTTATGTCGTCCTGGCAGAAGGTGCCAATAGCCTCCTGGCAGAACGCCATGGATTAGTTACCCGCCCTGCTGGCGAATCAATGGCGTTAGGAATCAAAGAAGTGCTGTCGCTGGAAACATCCGCTATTGAAGAACGTTTTCATCTGGAGAATAACGAAGGCGCAGCGTTGCTGTTCAGCGGCGGAATCTGTGATGACCTTCCCGGCGGCGCATTTCTTTATACTAATCAACAAACGCTCTCGTTAGGGATTGTTTGCCCGCTCTCTTCCCTTACGCAAAGTCGTGTTCCGGCAAGTGAGCTGCTGGCTCGCTTTAAAACGCATCCGGCAGTGCGCCCGCTTATCAAAAACACGGAATCGCTGGAGTATGGCGCGCATCTGGTGCCAGAAGGTGGCCTGCACAGTATGCCGGTGCAATACGCCGGTAACGGCTGGCTACTGGTGGGCGATGCGTTACGCAGTTGCGTCAATACCGGAATTTCCGTACGCGGCATGGATATGGCGCTGACTGGCGCACAGGCGGCGGCACAAACGCTGATAAGCGCCTGCCAGCACCGCGAGCCGCAAAATCTGTTTCCGCTTTATCATCAAAACATAGAACGCAGTCAGCTGTGGGATGTTCTACAACGTTATCAGCATGTTCCGGCGCTTTTGCAACGCCCAGGATGGTACCGTGCGTGGCCTGCGTTAATGCAGGATATTTCCCGTGATTTATGGGATCAGGGTGATAAACCTGTTCCGCCGCTGCGCCAGTTACTCTGGCGTCATTTACGTCGTCACGGCTTGTGGCATCTGGCGGGCGATGTTATCAGGAGTCTGCGATGTCTGTAGCCCGTAATCTCTGGCGCGTTGCTGATGCGCCGCACATTGTTCCGGCAGACGCCGTTGAGCGTCAGACGGCAGAACGGTTGATTAACGCCTGTCCGGCTGGTCTTTTTTCGCTCACACCAGAAGGTGACTTATGTATTGATTATCGCAGTTGCCTTGAGTGCGGAACCTGCCGTTTGCTGTGCGACGAAAAAACACTACAACAGTGGCGCTATCCACCTTCCGGATTCGGCATCACCTACCGCTTTGGATAAATAACAAGGATAATTTATGTCCCTCTTACACCTGCTCCGCCAGAATCCGGTGATTGCTGCCGTTAAAGACAATGCCAGCCTGCAACTGGCAATTGACTCTGAATGCCGGTTTATTTCCGTGTTGTACGGCAATATCTGCACCATCAGTCATATCGTCAAAAAGATTAAAAATGCCGGGAAATATGCTTTTATTCATGTTGATTTGCTGGAAGGCGCATCGAACAAAGAAGTGGTGATTCAGTTTCTGAAACTGGTGACCGAAGCGGACGGCATTATCAGCACGAAAGCATCGATGCTGAAAGCGGCAAGAGCGGAAGGTTTTTTCTGTATTCATCGCCTGTTTATTGTCGATTCGATTTCGTTTCACAACATTGATAAGCAGGTTGCGCAATCGACCCCAGATTGTATTGAGATCCTCCCAGGCTGCATGCCCAAAGTGCTGGGCTGGGTGACGGAGAAAATCCGCCAACCGCTGATTGCTGGTGGGTTGGTGTGCGATGAAGAAGATGCGCGTAATGCGATTAACGCGGGTGTCGTGGCGCTTTCCACCACGAATACCGGGGTCTGGACGTTAGCGAAAAAATTGCTTTGACGGGATAACCGTAACGAATTGAATTTGTGTGATTTGTAGGCTGCACGCCAAATCTGGCATTCAGCGCCTGATGCGACGCTTGACGCGTCTTATCAGGCCTACAAGCCCGAAACCCGTCTACGCCGCATCCGGCTGTACGTTATTGGCAATCTGCGTGAATGTTTGTCACCAGTGCCTCCAGCACGGCTTTCCAGTCATCTACCACGCCAACATCTGCCTGCGAAAATACCGCCGCGCTGGCGTCATGATTAATCGCCACCACAAACTTACTATTACGTACGCCCGCCATTAACGCTGCCGCACCGGATGCGCCCGCCACAATGCAAACATCTGGCGCCAACAAATGCCCGGAAATACCAATGACCTTTTCGGCTTCAAAGCCACCGTTCATCACTCGCGCCCGACTGTAGCCCACTTCTGCCCCCAGCTTTTCAGCCAGCGTAGCGATGTCATGGCTATCTGCCTCGCCGCCCTGCCCCACTACCAGTACTCGTCTGGCCTCAGCTAATGGGTCACGGGTAACATTTTTCAGGTTTTCTATGTTAACCAGCCACTCTGGAAGCGCTCCGGGAACAATATTCAGTTGTTGCATACCAGAGGGCAACGTGACGTTTTTCGCCGCTCCAACCTGGCGCGCCAGGGAAAGACATAGCGGGCGTTTTTCTGTTTGCAGCGTCGCCGTTAGCGCATTTCCCCAGTGGGATTTGCGCACGCTTGCGGTCGGTATATCTAATGAAATCACCTGGCAGACACAGGCTCCATGTAAACGCCAGGCCAGCCGGGTCGACAGTTCATCACCAAACGTTCCCGGCGGAAAGAGAACAACGTCCACAGGCGTTCGCTGCCACTGTTCTACCAGCGCATCCAGCACCTGTTCCGCGACCATCGGCTGCGGCTCGATTTGCCAGTGCGTTAGTGTGCTGCCGCTGAAATCCTGCTCCGCCAGCCAGCCCGCCATTGCGGCATGTTCCTGATTGATTGTCACAATTGCGATATTCATGGCTGCATCCTTTGGCGTAAATAGTCCTGCCATAGCTTTTGCGCTTTTTCTGCTACCGTTTGCCCATCAATCAGCGTTGCTCTGCGTCGTTGCTCTGGCCTTGCCAGTTGCAGGCACTGCATCGCTGGCGATTCAGCAGCAACTGTTTTGCGGATAATTTCCGCTTTCCCCGCCGCCATTCGCTGGCGCATTCCCGGTACTGGCAAGGCCACTTCGCCACACTGGCGCACAGCAATCACTGCGGGCAAGCGGACACGACAACAGCGCACCCCATTTTCAGTACGCTGTTCGAGGGTGATAAACGGCGCGTCGAGTGTGAAACGCTCCACCTGGGTGAAACAGGGCCAGCACAGCATTTCCGCCAGCAAAAATGGCGTTTGCCCATTCTGCCCTTCGCTGCTTTGGCAGCCGGTAATGATCAGATCCAGCGGATTCTGGTACTGCCATTCGGCAATATGCCAGGCGACAAATTCCGGCGCAAAGCGCAGATCTGCCGCCGTCTCCAGCAATATAGCTTCCTCAAACCCAAGAGCCATGAGATAGCGCAGCCAGTGCAACGCCCGTTCATCGCCTATGCTCAACGCGGTTAAAGTCATCGGCGTGCCATTTTTTCTCTGCGCCAACAGCATCGCGGCAGCGGCCTGTTCATCAGCACCGAGTAAACTTCGCAGTAGCGAAACATCCGGTCCGCTATTACCCTGAGCCGCCGCCAGCCACTCTTTTTCCGCCAGCATCCCGGCATCCGGTTCGGCTTTAAACGCTAACAGTATGTTCATTCGCACCTCCTACATTTCCCGCCGCCACCAGCGGGAGGGCTTTAGTTTCTGGTGCCCATAGCCAGGTCACGACAAAACCAACTAACAACACTGCCGCCAGGAGCAATAAGGTGACTTGCATTCCCCACTGCGCCAGCACCCACGGCAGCAGGCCAGTACTTACCGCCGCGCCAAGTCGACTCATGGCGGTGGCAAAACCGACGCCCAGCGAGCGAATGTCAGTAGGAAAACTTTCCGCAGGCAAAATGCCCACCAGATTACTGACTGCCGAAATGGTGGTGCTGAAGAGAACAAAAAGCAGCAGCGTTAATGAACTGCCGGAAGGCAAACAGGCCATCACTACCAGCGTTGCCGCCAGCAGCAAAAAACTTCCCAGCAAAAATTTGCGATGTGCCAGCAGGTGCGTCAGAACTAATCCCAGTAGCGCGCCAACAATTAACAACGCATTAAGCATCAGACTGGCGGTCAGCGCATCTTCCAGACCAATAGTCTGGGCAATGGTCGGCAGCCAGGTATAAATCACAAACCATGGGATTACGAGGCAGACAAAGAAGACGCTGTTAAACGCTGTGCGCCGCCAGTAGCGCGAAGAGAACAAGGTTTTGATGTGTTTATGGGTCGCCGTTGCCACTTCATCGCCCAGTAAAACATGGGGACCAAAATAGCGATGCACGATAGCGTGAGCTTCTGCAAAACGCCCCTGGCGCAATAGCCAGCGTGGCGATTCTGGCGTTCCCCAGCGTAATAACGTAATCAACAACGCGGGCAGAGCTGCCGATGCCAGCAGCCAGCGCCAGGCTTCCGGGTTTTCGGAAATAAAGTGATGTCCGGCAATACTTGCCAGCACATAGCCTACGGTCCACACCACGCTGAATGCGCCCAGCAAAATACCGCGGTGGCGGCGCGGGGAAAATTCAGCCAGCAAGGTGTGACCGACTGAGTAATCGCCTCCCAGACCAATGCCAATCAAAATGCGCAGTCCAATAAGATGCTCTGGCGTGGTGGCAAAAAATTGTAAAAACGAAGCAAGCGTAATCAGCAAAAAGCTGAAGGTGAAGATTTTTTGTCGCCCAATATGGTCGGAGATCCAGCCCAGAACCAGGCTGCCAAGAAACAAACCAAGGAGTGCTGAGCCACCAATCATTCCCGCCATAAACGGCGTCAGTTGCATGGCTGGAGTAAGCTGAATAATGGCGTAACCAATGACGCCGAGGACATAACCGTCAGTCAGGTGCGCACCGAAAGTGAGCGCAGCAATGCGGCAGTGAAAACGGTTAAGTGGTAAATCATCCATTCGCACCGGTGAAGTGTTCATCTTTACCCCTTCATTGTCCGGTAATAAGAACGGCTTCTCGCCTGAGAAGCCGAAAAGGCAACGCCCCTTCATCGCGGAACGCTGCCTGATACATTATTTTTCAATCGGATAGATAGTACCCGTATTCATAATGCCATTAGGATCGAACTGCTTTTTCAGCCCTTCCAGCAACGCCCACGCGCTGCCGTGTTCCAGTTTGCTCCAGTGAACGCGATGTTTACCGATACCGTGGTGGTGCACCATCGAACCGCCGAGGCGAATGGTTTCTTCGCAGATGATTTTGTTGAGCGGATTGTGGTACTTGTCGATTTCCTCTTCCGGCTTACAGTCAACGACGTTGTAGTCGTAGACGAAGTACATGTTGGTGCCGTTCTGGTAGCTATGAGAGGAGTGACCGCCCAGCATGGTAATGTCGTCGGCGTGCGGGAACTCGGTACGAATACGGTTAATAACGCTTTCGTAGATTTCGTGGATGCAGCTCCAGCAGCCGGAGACTTCGGTGGTAAAGCCCATGTTGCCGGTTTTGAGGATCTGTACACGTTCGGCGGCAACTTTATCTGGTCCCCAGTTCAGATTGTTAAACCAGGTTTCAATCAGTTTGCTGTCTACACGCTGGCATTGCGGGTAGCGGGCAACGATTTCCGCAATCCCTTCGCCCGTCGCCTTCGCAATGCGAGGGTTACCTTCAGCCATAAAGATCAGCACGCATTTTCCGTCGGCAAAATGGGTGAAGTGTTGGGTGCCATCTTCGGCGTCATACAAACGAGCGATCGACGGACGATACCCTTCCACCATGATTTCACGCAGGATGTTGAAGCCGGTTTTCATGTCTTCCAGGATATAGCCGTAGAAGAGATTGTTTTCTGGGGTGAATTTAAAGATTTTCACTGTTACTTCAGTGATATAGCACAATGCACCTTCGTTGCCGATGATGATGTGACGAATGTCCGGGCCAGCCGCGCGACGTGGCACGTTTTTAATGCGTGTCACGGTGCCATCAGCCAATACTGCTTCCAGACCAACGACCATATCTTCGATTGCGCCGTAGAGTGTGGAGAACTGCCCAATACTGCGGGTTGCTACCAGGCCGCCCATCTGCGCCAGCGGTTTTGATTGCGGAGAATGCCCTGTGGTGTAACCTTTTTCACGCAACGCGTTTTCCAGCACTTCCAGCGGAACGCCACATTGCGCCGTCGCCTGCATATTCTCAATATCAATATTAATGATTTGATTCATGGCGGAGCCGTCGAGCACCACCGAGTTTTCCACAACGGTTTCCAACCCACCTTCAGTGGCGGAAGCGCCGGTACGCGGCACACCGTTAATTTTGTGCGCATTCATAAAATTCAGCACACGGGAGACTTGTTCTGTGGAACCGAGTTTTACGACCGCTGCCGGAATCGGCAAAGTATAAATGCCATGAATATCCGGAAATTTACGAAAACGGTCAATACTGTTTTTCTTTAATACTGTTTCATCGGTAATTACGCGATCTGCACCAACAATTTCCTTTAGCTGGTCGACAATCGCTGCGCGAGATAAAGACATAGTAATTCCTTCCTGATAATAAAAATGGAATAATCATTAATAAGAGAAAACAGAAACCACCGTTATGGATTAGCGCACTAAATAACCGCCATCAACCACTAATAAATGTCCGTTGACATAATTCGATGCCGGACTTGCGAGGAATACGGCTGCGCCCATTAAATCCTGAGTATCGCCCCAACGGTTTGCCGGAATATGATCAAGAACGCGCTGGTTAGTTTCTGGATTACTACGGGTCGCCAGAGTGATATCGGTAGCGTAATATCCCGGGGCAATACCATTCACCTGAATATTATATTGACCTAATTCATCGCAATAGGCTTTGGTGAATCCGGCAAGAGCATGTTTAGTGGCAGAATAAGCAGGTGACCATTGTCCACCTAGGTAAGAGAACAATGAACAGATATTAATGATTTTACCGCTTTTCTGCGGGATCATAATTTTTGCAGCTTCATAGCTTAACTCGAATGCGGCGGTCAGGTTCACATCAATCATTGGATCCCAGTCGGCACGACCGAAGTCCAGCACCTTATTCAGCTTACAAATACCGGCATTGTTAACCAGAATATCGACGGTACCGAAGCGCTCACAGCAGGCAGCGATAATCTTCTGCGGTGCGCCTTCTGCGGTGATATCCACCTGCATGAAGTCCACTTCAACACCCTGTTTTTCAATCATTTCCTTTGTTTCGCCGTTATCTTTGACAAAACTTGGAATAAAAATATTTGCGCCAGCTTTGGCCAACGCCATTGCAAATGCCTGACCTAAACCGCTATTCCCGCCGGTAACAATTGCTGTTTTACCTTTCAGGGAGAAAAAATCCATTGAGAACGCATTGAGAGATTCGATTGACATAGTTAGCTCCAATTTCCGTAAGGCAAAAAAAAAGAAAGGTAACTTCCCCCGCGAGAGGGAAGTTACCTTTCTCATTATCTCTGGTAACTGGAGATAATTTTTAGCATAAGGGCATAACTGCTAATGTGATCGTAATCACAGAGTGATGTTCGTATTATCAAATAGTTTTAAAAAGCAGAAGCGTGATTACTCTCACACAACACCTTTTCTTTCCATGTTATTTCTTATTGCAATTACTAGAGAGCTGAGAAAAGTAATCCACCTGAAAGGGCGGCTTACTTTTCTCTTTTTTTTGTCTATTACAAATGGGAATACGATATGCAACACAACTCATATCGCCGTTGGATAACCCTCGCGATAATTAGTTTTAGCGGCGGCGTTAGTTTTGACCTGGCTTATTTACGTTATATTTATCAAATTCCCATGGCGAAATTTATGGGATTCAGCAATACCGAGATAGGTTTAATAATGAGTACCTTTGGTATTGCGGCTATTATTCTTTATGCCCCCAGCGGCGTTATTGCCGATAAATTTTCACACCGCAAAATGATTACTTCCGCGATGATCATTACCGGATTACTGGGCCTGATAATGGCAACATATCCACCACTGTGGGTAATGCTCTGTATTCAGGTCGCCTTTGCGATAACCACTATTTTAATGCTGTGGTCGGTGTCGATAAAAGCCGCCTCATTGCTGGGCGATCATAGCGAGCAAGGGAAAATTATGGGCTGGATGGAAGGGCTGCGCGGCGTCGGTGTAATGTCGCTGGCGGTGTTTACCATGTGGGTCTTTTCTCGCTTTGCACCGGATGACAGCGCCAGCCTGAAAACGGTCATTATCATCTACAGTGTGGTTTACATCTTGTTGGGGGTTCTGTGCTGGTTTTTTGTTAGCGATAACAACAACCTGCGCAGTGCCAATAACGAAGAAAAACAATCATTCCAGCTTAGCGACATCCTGGCTGTTTTGCGCATCAGCACCACCTGGTATTGCAGCATGGTGATTTTTGGCGTCTTCACCATCTACGCCATTCTGAGTTACTCCACCAACTATCTGACCGAAATGTATGGCATGTCGCTGGTGGCGGCAAGCTACATGGGGATTGTGATCAACAAAATATTCCGCGCGCTGTGTGGTCCACTTGGCGGCATTATCACCACCTACAGTAAAGTGAAATCCCCTACCCGCGTGATTCAAATCCTTTCCATCATCGGCCTGCTGGCACTGACTGCCCTGCTTGTTACCAACTCTAACCCGCAATCGGTCGCGATGGGGATTGGCCTGATTTTACTGCTGGGATTCACCTGCTACGCCTCACGTGGACTGTACTGGGCCTGCCCCGGCGAAGCGAGAACACCGTCTTACATTATGGGTACCACGGTAGGTATTTGTTCGGTGATTGGATTCCTGCCGGATGTCTTCGTTTACCCGATTATCGGCCACTGGCAGGACACCCTGCCCGCAGCAGAAGCCTACCGCAATATGTGGCTGATGGGCATGGCGGCGCTTGCCATGGTGATTGTCTTTACCTTTTTGCTGTTCCAAAAAATTCGTACTGCTGATAGCGCCCCCGCAATGGCTAGCAGCAAGTAAGCCAGGAAAATTACAGGAGAAAAATCATGTCGAAAAAATACATCATAGGGATTGATGGCGGAAGTCAGAGCACAAAAGTGGTGATGTACGATCTGGAAGGTAACGTGGTGTGCGAAGGCAAAGGCTTATTGCAGCCGATGCACACGCCGGATGCCGATACCGCAGAACATCCTGACGACGATTTATGGGCATCATTATGTTTTGCCGGTCACGATTTAATGAGCCAGTTTGCCGGGAATAAAGAAGATATTGTTGGCATCGGCCTGGGCTCCATCCGTTGCTGTCGTGCGTTGTTGAAAGCCGATGGCACGCCTGCTGCGCCGTTGATTAGCTGGCAAGATGCACGCGTTACACGCCCTTACGAACATACGAATCCTGACGTGGCGTATGTCACCTCTTTTTCGGGTTATCTGACGCATCGCTTAACGGGCGAATTTAAAGATAATATCGCCAACTATTTTGGTCAGTGGCCAGTGGATTATAAGAGCTGGGCATGGAGTGAAGATGCCGCAGTCATGGAGAAGTTTAATATCCCCCGTCATATGCTGTTTGATGTGCAAATGCCTGGCACTGTTCTTGGGCATATCACACCACAAGCCGCGCTGGCGACACATTTCCCGGCAGGACTGCCTGTTGTTTGTACCACCAGTGATAAACCGGTAGAAGCTCTGGGAGCCGGGTTACTGGATGATGAAACTGCGGTAATTTCTCTTGGCACTTACATCGCATTGATGATGAACGGCAAAGCACTGCCGAAAGCTCCGGTAGCGTACTGGCCGATTATGTCTTCTATTCCGGAAACATTGCTGTATGAAGGTTACGGTATCCGAAAAGGCATGTGGACAGTGAGCTGGCTGCGCGACATGTTAGGCGAGTCGTTAATTCAGGATGCCAAAGCACAAGATCTTTCACCGGAAGATTTGCTCAACAAAAAAGCTTCTTGTGTGCCACCTGGCTGTAATGGTCTGATGACAGTGCTGGACTGGCTGACCAATCCGTGGGAACCCTACAAGCGTGGGATTATGATCGGCTTTGATTCCAGCATGGATTACGCATGGATATATCGCTCGATACTGGAAAGCGTGGCGCTAACGCTGAAGAACAATTACGACAATATGTGTAATGAAATGAATCACTTTGCGAAGCATGTGATCATTACTGGCGGTGGTTCGAACAGCGATCTGTTTATGCAGATTTTTGCCGATGTATTCAATCTTCCGGCGCGCCGTAATGCCATTAACGGTTGTGCAAGCCTGGGGGCGGCGATCAACACGGCTGTAGGGCTTGGTCTGTATCCAGATTACGCAACGGCTGTCGAAAAAATGGTTCGCGTGAAAGATATCTTTATGCCTGTTGAGGGCAATGCCAAACGCTACGACGCGATGAATAAAGGCATTTTCAAAGATTTAACCAAACACACTGATGTGATTCTGAAAAAATCGTATGAAGTGATGCATGGTGAGCTGGGAAATGCGGATTCTATCCAGAGCTGGTCGAATGCGTAAGTGAGATAAACAGTGCCGGGTAAATGATTAATCCCGGCATATTCACGTTCCCACCACAAAATACCGGGTAACCATTGATGAATATTGTTCTCTCCTGAGCAGCGTTTATGCTTTAATTGCTAAACCGATTTAATTGATTTAGCAATTAGTGTAATGGAGCCTTTATGAGCGCAAGAGTATGGGTACTCGGTGATGCGGTTGTTGATTTATTACCCGAAAGCCAGGGGAGGCTACTACAGTGTCCTGGTGGGGCGCCGGCTAATGTTGCAGTCGGTATCGCAAGGCTGGGGGGAAAAAGTGCCTTTATTGGCAAAGTTGGCGATGATCCTTTCGGTCGTTTTATGTATCAGACTCTGAGTGCAGAAAATGTTGATACACGTTATATGTCACTTGATCCCCAACATCGCACCTCAATTGTGGCTGTAGGACTTGATGAGCAAGGAGAAAGAAACTTTACCTTTATGGTACGTCCAAGTGCCGATCTTTTTTTACAACCTGATGACCTTCCTGCATTCGGACCGGGTGAATGGCTCCATCTTTGTTCCATCGCGCTTAGTGCAGAACCTTCCCGAAGTACCGCATTTCTGGCTATGGAGAAAATACGCCAGGCTGGCGGAAACATCAGTTTTGATCCCAATATTCGCAGCGATCTCTGGCAGAGTGAAGCGCTATTAAGAAAATACCTTGATCGCGCACTTTCGCTGGCGAATATCGCTAAATTGTCCGAAGAAGAGTTGCTATTCATCAGTGGCAAAAGCCAGGTTCAGCAAGGCGCGCATTCATTAGTGCAGCGTTATTCGTTGACTTTATTGCTTATTACACAAGGAAAAAATGGCGTACTTGTGTATTTTCAGGGGCAGTTTATCCACTATCCAGCCAGGCCTGTTTCTGTCGTCGATACGACCGGGGCAGGAGATGCTTTTGTCGCAGGATTACTTGCTGGCCTGGCCGACTCCGGAATCCCAACAAATACCAGATTGCTTGAACGGATCATCGCACAAGCTCAGACTTGTGGTGCTCTGGCAACCACGGCTAAGGGCGCCATGACAGCCTTACCCCGACAACACGATCTCCCTTCATAATAGTGATCCTGCTGCTGTATCTGTAACCCGATTTGTCGTGCTTGTCACATTTACTAAACCGGTTTAGCGAAAATGATTGCTCTGGCTAAAAAGTCAGCTTTATCATCAAAACCTAAACCGGTTTAGCATTTTAGCAAAATTTATAATTCTCTGATGGGACGCGACAAATTATGTATAAAAAAACAACCTTGGCAGTGTTAATTGCTTTGCTGACCGGTGCAACAACGGTACATGCACAAACGGATATTAGCAGTATCGAATCTCGACTGGCTGCGTTGGAACAACGTTTAAAAAATGCGGAATCCCGCGCCCAGGCGGCAGAAACAAGGGCAAAAACGGCTGAATTGCAGGTGCAGAAACTGGCTGAAACACAACAACAAAATCAGGTAACAACTCAGGAAGTAGCACAGAGAACAGTCCAACTCGAACAGAAATCCGCAGAGAACAGTGGCTTTGAGTTTCATGGCTATGCCCGTTCCGGGTTACTGATGAATGATGCCGCTTCCAGCAGCAAAAGTGGGCCGTATCTGACTCCCGCAGGTGAAACCGGTGGAGCTGTTGGCCGTCTGGGAAATGAAGCCGATACCTACGTCGAATTAAATGTAGAACATAAACAAACACTGGATAACGGTGCGACCACGCGCTTTAAAGCGATGCTGGCTGACGGACAAAGAGATTACAACGACTGGACTGGCGGTTCCAGTAACCTGAATATCCGACAGGCTTTTGCCGAACTGGGCACATTGCCAAGTTTTACCGGAGCATTCAAAGACAGTACTGTCTGGGCTGGTAAACGCTTTGATCGCGACAATTTTGATATTCACTGGTTAGATTCCGATGTCGTATTTTTGGCGGGAACGGGCGGTGGTATCTATGACGTAAAATGGAACGATACATTCCGCAGTAACTTTTCTCTCTACGGACGCAATTTCGGCGATCTCGATGATATCGACAATAACGTTCAGAACTACATCCTCACCATGAATCATTATGCTGGCCCCTTCCAGTTGATGGTTAGCGGATTACGGGCAAAAGATAATGATGATCGAAAAGATGCCAATGGTGATCTCATTCAGACTGATGCTGCAAATACTGGCGTACATGCGTTGGTTGGTCTGCACAATGACACTTTCTATGGCCTGCGTGAAGGGACGGCAAAAACAGCACTGCTATATGGTCATGGCCTGGGTGCGGAAGTCAAAGGTATTGGCTCCGATGGCGCCCTGCTGTCTGAGGCGAATACCTGGCGCTTCGCATCTTATGGCACAACACCTCTGGGAAGCGGTTGGTATGTTGCACCGGCCATTCTCGCGCAAAGCAGTAAAGATCGTTACGTCAAAGGCGATAGCTATGAATGGGTTACCTTCAATACACGCCTGATCAAAGAAGTAACACAGAATTTTGCTCTGGCCTTTGAGGGTAGCTATCAATATATGGATCTGAAGCCGAAGGGGTATCAGAACCATAACGCCGTGAACGGCAGCTTCTATAAACTCACCTTTGCACCAACTCTAAAAGCTAACGATATCAATAATTTCTTTAGCCGTCCGGAGCTTCGCCTGTTTGCCACCTGGATGGACTGGAGCAGCAAACTTGATGATTTTGCCAGCAATGACGCTTTCGGCAGCAGTGGGTTCAACACTGGCGGAGAGTGGAATTTTGGTGTCCAAATGGAAACCTGGTTTTAATACCAGACAGCCTCACGAATGTGAGGCTTTTACTGAAATAACAATGAATTAGAGGGTTATATGGATTTCGATAAAATCGCCCAATCGTTGCTTCCTTTATTAGGTGGTAAGGAGAACATCGCCAGTGCAGCACATTGTGCTACTCGCCTACGACTGGTACTGGTTGACGACACACTTGCCGATCAAGATGCCATTGGCCAGATTGATGGAGTGAAAGGTTGTTTTCGTAATTCAGGGCAAATGCAGATCATCTTTGGCACCGGCGTGGTTAATAAAGTCTATGCTGCCTTTATTCAGGCCGCGGGCATTAGCGAATCCAGTAAATCAGATACCGCGCGTATTGCCGCTCAAAAACTCAATCCTTTTCAGCGAATTGCACGCTTACTGTCGAATATTTTTGTACCCATCATTCCTGCCATTGTTGCTTCTGGTTTATTAATGGGACTTCTGGGAATGGTAAAAACGTATGGCTGGGTGAATGCCGATAATGCGATTTATATCATGCTGGATATGTGCAGTTCAGCCGCATTTATTATTCTTCCCATCCTGATAGGCTTTACTGCTGCTCGTGAATTTGGTGGTAATCCTTATCTTGGCGCGACCTTAGGAGGTATCCTGACTCACCCAGCACTCACGAATGCCTGGGGCGTTGCTGCGGGATTTCAGACAATGGACTTCTTCGGTTTTGAAATCGCTATGATTGGTTACCAGGGAACGGTTTTCCCCGTGCTTTTAGCCGTGTGGTTTATGAGCATAGTGGAAAAACAGTTACGCAGGTTTATCCCTGATGCCCTGGATCTCATTCTGACGCCATTTCTGACAGTCGTCATTTCTGGCTTTATCGCTCTTTTAATCATTGGTCCAGCAGGACGAGCGTTAGGCGATGGTATCTCTTTCGTTCTCAGCACGCTGATTGCACACGCTGGCTGGTTAGCAGGGTTGTTATTCGGTGGGCTATATTCAGCCATTGTAATTACTGGCATCCATCATAGTTTTCACGCAATTGAAGCCGGGCTTTTAGGAAATCCTGCAATTGGTGTCAATTTCCTGCTGCCTATTTGGGCAATGGCAAACGTTGCGCAAGGCGGTGCATGTCTGGCGGTATGGTTTAAAACCAAAGATACAAAAATTAAAGCAATCACCCTGCCCTCGGCCTTTTCCGCAATGTTAGGTATAACTGAAGCCGCTATTTTTGGTATCAATCTTCGTTTTGTTAAACCTTTTATTGCTGCCTTAATTGGTGGCGCTGCCGGCGGTGCCTGGGTTGTCTCTGTTCACGTTTATATGACTGCCGTTGGTCTGACAGCAATACCCGGCATGGCAATAGTTCAGCCAACATCGTTGGTTAATTATATTATTGGAATGGCGATTGCTTTCGCTGTCGCTTTTAGTCTCTCTTTATTACTCAAATACAAAACGGACGAGGAATAATGTCGATGCCTTCACAAATGCCCGCGATTTTACAGGCAGTTATGAAAGGTCAGCCCAAAGTACAGGCAGATGCCCACTATCCTTGTTGGCATCTCGCTCCAGTCACCGGACTAATGAACGATCCAAATGGCTTTTGCTGGTCAGGAGGCCGCTATCATCTGTTTTATCAGTGGAATCCACTGGCTTGTGATCATAAGTACAAATGTTGGGGGCACTGGAGTTCGACGGATTTATTGCACTGGCAGCATGAACCATTAGCGCTAATGCCTGATAAAGAGTACGACCGTAATGGTTGTTACTCAGGAAGCGCGGTTAATAATCAGGGAGTTCTCACACTTTGCTATACCGGTAATGTTAAGTTTGATGATGGTAGCAGAACAGCATGGCAATGTCTGGCCACCGAAAATAACCAGGGTGGGTTTGATAAATTAGGCCCGGTAATACCGTTACCTGATGGTTACACCGGGCATGTTCGTGATCCAAAAGTCTGGAAGCACAACAGCCGATGGTACATGGTGCTTGGCGCACAAGATAAAGAGAAACGGGGGAAAGTGCTGCTGTATTCCTCTGTCGATCTGAATACCTGGTCTTTTCATGGAGAAATTGCTGGTAACGGTCTGAATGAAATAGATAATGCAGGATACATGTGGGAATGTCCTGATCTTTTCGCTCTTGATGGTGAATACATTCTCCTCTGCTGCCCCCAGGGAATAGCGCGCGAACATGAGCGCTATCTGAATACTTATCCCTGCGCCTGGCTACATGGACAGTTTGATCACGAGACAGGCAAATTTACGCATGGCGCTTTCTCAGAGCTGGATGCGGGGTTTGAATTCTATGCGCCACAGACGATGGAAGCCCCGGACGGGCGACGATTGCTGGTTGGTTGGATGGGGGTTCCTGATGGTGAAGAGATGTTGCAACCAACCAGAAAACATCATTGGCAGCATCAAATGACCTGTTTGCGCGAACTCTCATTCCAGAAGGGAAAATTGTTGCAGATGCCAATCAGGGAACTCACGCAACTGCGTGAAGCTGAACACTTCTGGCAAGGAAAAGCGGATCATGCACCGCATGTCGAAATTGAACGCCTGGAAATGGACATCATTCCATCAGGTGAGCTGTATATGAATTTTGGCAACGCTCTGGCACTTCATCTAAATGCCGATGGTATTCAACTACAGAGGAAAAGCCTTGCAGGGCAAGAGAAACTAACTCGTTACTGGCGAGGAAGCGTAACGTCACTGAAGATTCTCTGTGACAGTTCCAGCGTAGAAATATTCATCAATAATGGCGAAGGTGTAATGAGCAATCGTTATTTTCCCCATCATCCAGCTTCGCTGATATTACAGGGTGAGTCTGACGTCACGTTACACTACTGGTCGCTACGCGCCTGCATGGTAGAATGAGGGTTTTGAATTACGGATCCTCGTCGTGAGAAAAACCAAACGCGTTACTATTAAAGACATTGCTGAACTGGCGGGAGTGTCTAAAGCAACCGCCAGTCTGGTTCTCAATGGTCGTGGCAAAGAGTTACGTGTTGCGCAGGAAACGCGTGAGCGTGTGCTGAGTATTGCCCAACAGCAGCATTATCAGCCCAGTATTCATGCCCGCTCATTACGGGACAACCGCAGTCATACCATTGGTCTTGTCGTTCCTGAAATCACTAACTACGGATTTGCAGTATTTTCCCATGAACTGGAAACATTGTGTCGGGAAGCGGGCGTCCAGCTCCTCATATCCTGTACTGATGAAAATCCTTCACAGGAAACAATGGTGGTGAACAATATGATTGCCCGCCAGGTTGATGGGTTAATCGTCGCATCCAGTATGCTGCATGATAATGACTATCAAAAACTTAGCGAGCAATTACCTGTTGTGTTGTTCGATCGCCACATGAACGGCAGCACATTGCCATTGGTAATTACTGACTCTGTTTCTCCCACCGCCGCCCTGGTGGCAGATATTGCACGGAGTCACCCGGATGAATTCTATTTTCTGGGCGGACAACCCCGTTTGTCACCGACACGCGATCGACTGGAAGGATTTACACAAGGCTTGCAGCAAGCCGGAGTAACGCTACAACCTGAATGGATTATTCACGGTAATTATCATCCGAGCTCAGGATATGAAATGTTTGCCGCACTATGCGCTCGTTTAGGACGTCCCCCTAAAGCATTATTCACCGCCGCTTGTGGGTTACTGGAGGGCGTTCTGCGCTATATGAGCCAATATAATTTACTCGACAGTAAAATCCACCTGGCAAGTTTTGATGATCATTACTTGTATGATTCACTTTCGGTAAGAATCGACACGATACAACAGGATAATCGCCAACTTGCTTTTCACTGCTTTGAGCTTATTTCGCAACTGATTGAAGGTGAAACACCATCCCCGTTACAGCGTTATCTTCCTGCCAGTTTACAAAAACGCTATCGATAATCCCGTCACTATCTTGCATCGCCCCTGTAAAACGGGGCGATTGTTTTTCAACCTGAACGTTAAATATTAATGATGCATAATCAAATCAGGCAATATTTAAATATTTATGTGTTTGCATCGACAAACGCCAGTTACGCGCAATGCAAGTTTCAATGCACAAACGTGTGGCATCATCCTTTTGGCTAATCGGCTGCAGTGCAATGACTCGCGGTTTATCATCGGTCAGCGTCGCAAGCAATTCATCCAGTGCTTCGATATCACGTACGCGTCCAACTGGGTGTTTGATTTCGTTGGCTCGCTCCAGTGCCTGTGACAACACTTCATAGCCGCCGCGCATATTCAGCTTTGGCGACACGGTGACCCAAGTATTCGGCGTACAACGCACTTCATGAGTACCGCTGGTTTCTATCTGGCAACTGAAACCGTTCTTTTCGAGCAGGTCAGTTAGTGGCATCAAGTCATGAATACAAGGTTCACCACCCGTAATCACCACGTGACGCGCGGTATATCCCTGACGACCGATGACTGCGAGCAAGTCTTCACTGCTTGCTGCTCCCCACTTATCACTCTCTTTCGTTTTACCCAGAATGCTGAAAAGGGAAACTTCCCGATCCTCAAGCTTTTCCCATGTGTGTTTGGTGTCGCACCAGGCACAGCCGACCGGGCATCCCTGTAAACGAATAAAAATAGCGGGGACGCCGGTAAAGTAACCCTCACCTTGCAGGGTCTGGAACATCTCGTTAATCGGGTACTGCATAGCATTCTCTGTAAAGTGGATAATTGTTAATTATTGCAGATCTCGCCGCAATATTCATGCTTTATTAACATTCTGTTACAGGCAGGTTTGACGCAAAAAGTGGTTCAGATCATTAAGAAATAAAATGAAGCGGCGTATTATGTTTTAAAGGATTAAATAAAAGGAATTTAAACATGTTTAGAATATTCATCGTATTTATATTTATTTTCAATTTATCAGGTTGCGGTTATAACGATATTCAAACCTATGATGAGCAGGTTAATGCCTCCTGGTCAGAAGTACTGAATCAGTATCAACGTCGCGCCGATCTTATTCCTAATCTTGTCGCAAGTATTAAAGGTTATTCCAGCCATGAAAAAGAGGTACTGGAGGCCGTTACGTTAGCCCGTAGTCAAGCTAATCGTGCCAGCAGCGATCTTCAGCAAGCTTCGGGAGATGAGCAAAAATTACAAGCCTGGCAACAAGCTCAGGCGCAGGTGACTCGCGCTCTCGGGCAGTTAACGATTATTAGTGAACGTTATCCAGAATTAAAGGCTCAGGAACTCTATCAAAATTTAATGGTACAACTCGAAGGAAGCGAAAATCGAATTGCTGTCGCGCGAGGAAGATATATTAAAGCCATTGAACAATATAATGTCACTATCCGCAAATTTCCCGCAGTGTTAACCGCAAAGGTCATGGATTACACACCAAAGAAAAATTATTTGCCGGATGATGTCGCCGCAGTAAGCAAAGCCCCAACAATAGATTTTAGCCAGAATGCGAGTGCTCATTAGGCGAGTTAATTATATGAAAAATTTTATCTTACTTCTTGTTCTGGTCTGTTCATCTGCGTTTGCAGTACAAGTTCCAGTACCTGAATTACCTAAATATATAAATGATTTAACAGGGACATTAACCAGAGGGGAAGTAAGTACGCTGACCAGCCAGATTAAAGCCCTGACGCAAAAAGAACAGACGCAGCTTGTGGTATTGGTGGTTGAAACCACAGGCGAAGAAACCATCGAGCAATATGCAACACGTGTGTTCGAAAGTTGGCAGCCCGGCCATAAAGGTCGTGATGACGGTATTTTACTGTTAGTTGCCTGGCAAGATCATACAGTTCATATTGAAATCGGTTACGGGCTTGAGGGTATTCTTACTGATGCACAGTCCGGGCAAATTATTCGCAACAGTATTATTCCGCGTTTAAAAAAGGCGACCTTGCTGGCGGCTTGCAACAGGGTATCAGTGATATTGAAACCCGACTATCAGGAAATGATTTAGTCAATAACACATCGCCCGATCACCCTTTGCCCTTTAGCGGTTGGTGGGCTTTGTTAGTCTGGGCGATAGTACTGACGTTTATTTCTGCCAGAGGATATGTCAAAACGCTGGGAGTAATTTGCTTTGCTGCCATAATATTGGCCTTTGTACTTCCCATCGCTGGATATAGCGGGAGCTGGGGAGTTCTTGCCACATTATTATGTTTCGCCACACCGTTCCTGGTCGTAGCTATCGCTTTCACACCTTTCGGCAGAAAGGTGCGTGATTCAATGCGTAGTGCCAACCGACCGTCACGTTACGAAAGAAGCAACTCGGCCTCCAGGCATTCTTCATCATCGTCGTCATCTTCCTCTTCATCGTCTTTCGACAATGACAATTTCAGCGGTGGCGGCGGTTCATCTGGTGGCGGTGGCGCTTCCGGGCGTTGGTGATCGTAATGCGCTTAATCTTTATTTTACTCGCTTTGTGGTGCCTTCCGGTGCTTGCCCAGCAAATTGCTGTGCCGGAGCTGCGCCAACAGGTGACCGATATTACTGGTACGTTAAGCTCGTCTGAACAACAATCACTGACACAGCAGCTGCAGGATATTACACAAAAAACACGAGCCCAGGTCGCCGTATTAATTGTGCCATCCACCGGGGACGATACCATTGAACAATATGCAACTCGCGTTTTTGATAGCTGGAAACTGGGGGATGAGCGGCGTGACGATGGTATTCTGATCCTGGTCGTCTGGGAAGATCGTAAAGTTCGCATTGAAGTGGGCTACGGGCTGGAAGGGGTGGTTACCGACCTGCAAGCGGCGAAGATTATCCGTGATATATTAATCCCTGCTTTTAAAAGTGATGACCTTATGGGTGGGTTAACACTGGCAAGCGAAAATATTGGCGCGCTTCTGTTGAATGGTGAATTACCGGAAAACAGGGGGAATTACTACAGTATCAATCCCCCTATTCCATTATCGCTTGCTGTAATTATATTACTGGCGGTGCTTTCATATTTTATTGTTTTTACCGATCCGTCAAATCTCCCCTGGATAGCACTCACTGGCGCAATTTACGGGATGGTATTCCTTTATGTTGCAGAGCCAGGACCATGGACGAATTTAATCGTTGCCTGCGGTATGTTAACGCCTTTCGCGATCGTAGCGCTGCTTATCTTTTGGCTTATAGTTAGTAAAAAACTACGCGCCAAATATAAGAAACTCGGTAAAGAAAGGGCTTCAAGAAAAGGTTCTTCTTCATCCTCTTCCGGTGGAGGCTCAAGTGGTGGTGGGTTTAGCGGCGGTGGCGGGTTTAGCGGTGGCGGTGGTTCATCTGGAGGCGGTGGTTCCTCAGGCCGCTGGTAACTCAACCATAAAAAACGCCAGCCCGAAGGCTGGCATTTTTAAATCAGATAAAGTCAGACTTATGCCTGGCCTTTGATCTCTTTACGACCGTTGTACGGTGCTTTTTCGCCCAGAGCTTCTTCGATACGAATCAGCTGGTTGTATTTAGCAACACGGTCAGAACGGCTCATAGAACCAGTTTTGATCTGGCCTGCAGCAGTACCAACAGCCAGGTCAGCGATGGTAGCGTCTTCAGTTTCGCCAGAACGGTGAGAGATAACTGCAGTGTAGCCAGCGTCTTTCGCCATCTTGATTGCAGCCAGAGTTTCGGTCAGAGAACCGATCTGGTTGAATTTGATCAGGATGGAGTTAGCGATACCTTTTTCGATACCTTCTTTCAGGATCTTGGTGTTGGTTACGAACAGGTCGTCACCAACCAGCTGGATTTTGTCGCCCAGTACTTTGGTCTGGTATGCGAAACCGTCCCAGTCAGATTCGTCCAGACCGTCTTCGATAGAAACGATCGGGTACTGTTTGGTCAGTTCTTCCAGGAAGTGAGTGAATTCTTCAGAGGTGAAAGCTTTGTTGCCTTCGCCAGCCAGAACGTATTTACCGTCTTTGTAGAATTCAGAAGCTGCACAGTCCATCGCCAGAGTGATGTCTTTGCCCAGTTCATAGCCAGCAGCTTTAACAGCTTCAGCGATAACAGCCAGAGCTTCAGCGTTGGAACCCAGGTTCGGCGCATAGCCACCTTCGTCACCAACTGCAGTGTTCATGCCTTTCGCTTTCAGAACTTTTGCCAGGTGATGGAAAACTTCAGAACCCATGCGGATGGCTTCTTTCACAGTTTTCGCGCCAACCGGCTGAATCATGAATTCCTGGATATCAACGTTGTTGTCAGCGTGCTCACCACCGTTGATGATGTTCATCATCGGAACCGGCATAGAGTATTTGCCCGGAGTGCCGTTCAGTTCAGCGATGTGCTCATACAGAGGCATCCCTTTAGCGGCAGCAGCAGCTTTGGCGTTTGCCAGAGATACAGCCAGGATTGCGTTCGCGCCGAAGTTAGATTTGTTTTCGGTGCCGTCCAGGTCGATCATGATCTTGTCAATGCCAGCCTGATCTTTGGCATCTTTGCCAATCAGCGCCTGAGCGATCGGGCCATTAACCGCAGCAACAGCTTTGGTTACGCCTTTGCCCAGGAAACGGGATTTGTCGCCATCGCGCAGTTCCAGTGCTTCACGGGAACCAGTAGAAGCACCTGATGGAGCAGCTGCCATACCGACGAAACCACCCTCCAGATGTACTTCGGCTTCAACAGTCGGGTTACCACGGGAGTCGATGATTTCACGACCGATGATTTTTACGATTTTGGACATTAGGTTTTCCTCAAGTCACTAGTTAAACTGAAACTCCAGACAAACAACGCGTACCCAGGGTACGCGTTGCCGTTCTAACTTTTTTACTTACTTCGCCTGACGTTTCTGGAACTCGCTGGCGGCTTTTACAAAGCCAGCAAACAGCGGGTGTCCATCACGTGGAGTAGAAGTAAACTCCGGATGGAACTGACAAGCCACGAACCACGGGTGATTCGGAACTTCGATGATCTCGACCAACTGATCATCCCCGGAACGGCCCGCAACGCGCAGACCTGCATCTTCAATCTGTTTCAGCAGCATGTTGTTGACTTCGTAGCGGTGACGATGACGCTCAACAATTGTCGGCGCATTGTACAGCTGGCGAACCAGGCTATTGTCAACCAGCTGGCACTGTTGTGCGCCGAGACGCATGGTGCCGCCGAGATCGCTCTTCTCGCTACGAACTTCAACGTTGCCGTTTTCATCGCGCCACTCGGTAATCAGCGCCACAACCGGGTACTTACAGTCTGGCACAAATTCCGTAGAGTTGGCGTTCTCCATGTTGGCAACATGGCGAGCGTAATCAATTAACGCCACCTGCATACCCAGGCAAATGCCCAGATAAGGAATATTGTTCTCACGCGCAAAGCGCGCGGTAGTAATCATGCCTTCTACGCCACGATAGCCGAAACCGCCAGGTACGAGGATCGCGTCCAGACCTTTAAGGATTTCAACACCGCGCGTTTCAACATCTTGTGAATCGATCAGTTTGATGTTGACGCTGACACGATTCTTCAGCCCACCGTGTTTCAGTGCTTCGATCACGGATTTGTAAGCGTCCGGCAGTTCAATGTACTTGCCGACCATACCGATAGTGACTTCACTCACCGGATTCGCTTCTTCGAAGATAACCTGTTCCCATTCGGACAGATTCGCTTCCGGGCAGTTTAAGCTGAATCGTTTACAAATATAATCGTCCAGCCCCTGAGATTTCAACAGGCCCGGAATTTTATAGATGGAATCGACGTCTTTCAGAGAAATAACCGCTTTTTCCGGAACATTACAGAACAATGCAATCTTCGCACGTTCGTTAGCCGGAACGGCGCGATCTGAACGACAAATCAGGATGTCAGGCTGGATACCGATGGAGAGCAGCTCTTTTACAGAGTGCTGGGTCGGTTTGGTTTTGACTTCACCAGACGCTGCCATGTACGGCACCAGCGTCAGGTGCATAAACAGAGTGTGCTCACGGCCAATTTCAACAGCCAACTGGCGAATCGCTTCGAGGAACGGCAGGGATTCGATGTCACCTACGGTACCGCCGATTTCGACCAGAACCACGTCGTGGCCTTCACCACCTGCAAGAACGCGTTCTTTGATAGCGTTAGTGATGTGTGGAATAACCTGTACGGTTGCGCCAAGGTAGTCACCGCGGCGTTCTTTACGCAGAACGTCTGAGTAGATACGACCCGTGGTGAAGTTGTTGCGGCGGCTCATTTTGGTACGAATGAAACGCTCGTAGTGACCCAGGTCCAGGTCGGTTTCAGCGCCGTCTTCAGTAACGAACACTTCCCCGTGTTGGATTGGGCTCATAGTACCTGGATCGACGTTAATGTACGGATCCAGTTTCATGATGGTCACATTGAGGCCACGGGCTTCAAGAATGGCTGCGAGGGAGGCTGCGGCAATGCCTTTACCCAGAGAGGATACGACCCCGCCGGTCACAAAAATATAGTTCGTTGTCATGCTGAACCTGAGAAGTTAGGTTGAAAAGACGATGGAATAACCAGGACGGGAAAGCAGTATACCCGAACATGACCTGTGCCACAAACTTTCATTATCCCTCCTCTTCGCCAGCGCACTATTGAAATCAGGAGTGAGAAAATAGCCCCTTTGGGGTAAATGTTTTTGACGCAAATCAAGCGCTTGTCATTTAAAAAATGACACAAATGGCGCTTGACCGCGTAATTCCCTTAGAGATCAATTTCCTGCCGTTTTACCTGTTGCCAGACTTCTTCCATTGTTTCGAGGTCAACACCTGTCATTTCCAGTCCACGCGCGGCAACAATACGCTCCACTTCGCGAAAACGACGCTCGAATTTTTCATTCGCTTTTTGCAATGCGATTTCTGCTTTCGTCCCTAAATGGCGAGCCAGATTAACCGTTGCAAACAGCAGGTCGCCCATTTCCTCCTCCAGTTTAGCCTGGTCGACAACAGCCTGCCGCGCCTCGTACATCACCTCGTCGATCTCTTCGTAGACTTTATCGACCACCGGGCCAAGCGTCGTCCAGTCAAAACCAACGTTGGCGCAACGTTTCTGGATTTTTTGCGCACGCATTAAAGCCGGTAAACTACGAGGAATATCATCCAGCGCCGAATGCTGTGCTTTCTGCGCGCGCTCTTCAGTTTTGATTTGCTCCCAACGGGCGAGCACTTCACTACTGTTTTCGGCAGAACTGTCAGCAAAAACATGCGGATGGCGACGCTCTAATTTATCGCTGATCGCAGCACAAATATCATTAAAGTCAAAGCGCCCTTCTTCCTGGGCCATTTGCGCGTAAAACACCACCTGGAACAACAGATCGCCGAGCTCACCGCGCAGATCGTCAAAGTCTTCGCGGGCAATGGCGTCCAGCACTTCGTAGGTTTCTTCAAGTGTGTAAGGTGCTATAGAAGCAAATGTCTGCTCTTTATCCCACGGGCAGCCGTTTTCCGGATCGCGCAGGCGCTGCATGATAGTGAGCAAACGGTCGATTTGATTCATTAGAATGTCCTGAAAATTGCGGGTCTGTCAGGTGTAATACCTTCGAGTAAAAGATATCGCTGGATACGGCTGACGCCATATCCAGCTATGTAAGACTAACTCCCGTGCAGTCGACGCGCGTCGATAACATCCGGCACCTGGTTGAGTTTACCCAGCACGCGGCCCAGCACCTGCAGGTTATAAATCTCAATGGTCATGTCGATGGTTGCCAGTTGCTGTTTGGTGTCGCTACGGCTGGCAACGCCAAGCACGTTCACTTTCTCATTGGCGAGAATGGTCGTGATATCACGTAACAACCCACTACGATCATTAGCCAGCACGCGGACCACCAGCGAATATCCGGCGGAGTAGCTCTCGCCCCATACAGCATCAACAATGCGTTCTGGCGCATGGGAGCGCAGTTCCGCCAGTTGTTCGCAATCGGCGCGATGTACTGAAATACCGCGCCCCTGGGTTATGAAGCCGACAATCTCATCTCCAGGAATCGGCTGGCAGCAGCGTGCGATGTGGTGCATCAGGTTACCGACACCCTCAACCACCACGCGACCGTTATCTTTACTGCGGTTTTGCGGCGTGTAGCTTTTTTGCTGAAGTTGCTTCAGCGCGGCGGCGTCCTGCTCTTCGGCACTCGGCTTATTAAATTGCGATTGCAGGAAGTTCACCATCTGATTGAGACGGATATCCCCGCCACCAATCGCCGCCAGCAACTCGTCGACATCATTGAAGTTGTAACGCGGCAGCAGGTGTTTTTCTGCTTCTTTCAGGCTGATCCCAAGATGTTCCAGCTCGTCATCAAGGATTTGTCGTCCAGCCAGAATGTTTTTGTCACGATCCTGTTTACGGAACCAGGCATGAATTTTCGAACGCCCACGGCTGGTTGTGACGTAACCGAGGTTTGGGTTTAACCAGTCACGGCTGGGATTGGGCTGTTTCTGGGTGATAATTTCAATCTGGTCACCCATCTGTAACTGGTAGGTGAATGGCACAATCCGCCCGCCAATTTTTGCCCCGATGCAGCGGTGTCCGACATCGCTGTGGATGTGATAAGCGAAGTCCAGTGGCGTTGATCCCGCAGGTAAATCAACGACATCACCTTTCGGCGTAAAGACGTATACCCGGTCGTCAAACACCTGACTGCGTACTTCGTCGAGCATTTCACCGGAGTCGGCCATCTCTTCCTGCCACGCAATCAGTTTACGCAGCCAGGCAATCCGGTCTTCATGTCCCGAACGTGCGCCGCCAGCTGCCGCGCCTTCTTTGTATTTCCAGTGCGCAGCAACGCCCAGTTCTGCATCTTCATGCATCTGTTTAGTGCGGATTTGGATCTCAACGGTTTTGCCACCCGGCCCCAGTACCACAGTATGAATAGACTGATAGCCGTTTGGTTTCGGATTTGCGACGTAATCATCAAATTCATCCGGCAAGTGGCGATAGTGAGTGTGCACTATCCCCAGCGCGGCGTAGCAGTCTTGTAAACGCTCGGCAACAATACGTACTGCACGGACATCAAACAGCTCATCGAAGGCGAGGTTCTTTTTCTGCATTTTGCGCCAGATGCTGTAGATGTGTTTCGGACGACCATACACTTCAGCTTTAACGCCTTCAGCTTTCATCTCAGCGCGCAGATGACCGACAAACTCTTCGATATAGTGTTCGCGGTCGAGACGGCGTTCATGCAGCAGTTTTGCGATGCGCTTGTATTCGGTCGGGTGGAGATAACGGAAGCAGTAATCTTCCAGTTCCCATTTCAGTTGCCCGATCCCGAGACGGTTCGCCAGCGGCGCGTAGATATTGGTGCACTCTTTTGCTGCAAGTACGCGTTCATCTTCTGGCGCGTCTTTCACTTCGCGCAGATGGGCAATTCGCTCCGCCAGTTTGATGACCACGCAACGGAAGTCATCGACCATCGCCAATAACATCCGGCGAACGTTATCGACCTGTTCGGAGGAAACCGAATCAGTGTGCGTCGCTTTCAGCTGGCGGATTGCCGCCATATCGCGCACACCGTGAATAAGATTAACGACCGACTTACCGACGCTCTCGCGCAGTACGTCTTCGCTGACTACGTTGGCATCGGCCAGAGGGAACAGTAGCGCCGCCCGCAGCGTGTCAATGTCCATACTTAATGTCGAGAGGATCTCCACCATCTCGACACCACGCCACAACAGCAAACTGGCATCCGGATGCCCCTGCGTCTGCTGCAGACAATACGCCCAGGTTTCGGCTAAGCACTCACACGACTTCTGGCTGGCAATCCCCAGACTTGCGATCCATTTGTCCGGATCAAATTCACCAGCCTTATTGATATGTGCACTTCTTACCGCAACCATTGTCCTCTCCTTTAGGGACCTGACCTGCCGAAATCTGCAAATCGTAACTATTTAACGCGCGAAAAAAGCACCATCGATTCCAGATGCCCCGTGTGTGGGAACATATCCAGCATCGCCAGTCGCGCAATGGTATATCCTGCTTTTAATAACGCCTCGCTATCCCGAGCCAGCGTCGCAGGGTTACAGGATACATAAACTATACGAATGGGTTCCAGTTTTATAATTTGCTGCATGACGCCAGCAGCACCTGCTCGCGCCGGGTCCAGCAACACTTTGTCAAAGCCGTTTTTAGCCCACGGCTGCTTTGTGACATCATCTTCAAGATTTTCATGATAAAACGTCACATTTTGTAAACCATTAAGTCGCGCATTTTCCTGACCTTTCTCCACCAGCGCAGCAACACCTTCTACCCCTACCACGCTAGCCGCTCGTGTCGCTAATGGCAGTGTGAAATTGCCCATACCGCAGAACAGATCAAGCACGCTGTCTTCAGCCTGCACATCCAACCACTCCAGCGCGCGCGCCACCATTTTCTGGTTCACACCCGCGTTGACCTGAATAAAATCACGCGGGCTAAAAGTTAAACGTAACCCGTTTGAGTCATACCAGGGCATCTCGCCAGAGACGGTTTCGAGTATCTCACTATCGGGGGCGAGAAACAGATCCAGGCCTTCAGAATGCGAAAAGCGTTCCAGTTTTTCACGATCAGCCGAACTTAGCGGTGCGGTATGGCGTAAAATCATCAGCGTGCCGCTGGTTGCCTGCACCAGTTCAACGTGCCCAAGATGACGCATGGCTTGTAAGCTGCCCAGGCATGCCCTGACTTTGGGCAGCAATGCTTCAAGTTGGGGCGCTAAAATGGGGCATTGCTTAACATCGACTATGTCACTGGAACCCGCTTTGCGAAATCCCATCTGTAATTGTTGTGTTTTCGGCTGATAGTTCAGGCTTAAGCGCGCGCGGCGACGGTATCCCCAGGGAACATCGGCGATCACTTCAGAGACGTCATGCTTCATTAACCGGGCGAGCGCCGCACTTTTGCTTCGCTGCTGTAGTTCGATGCTGGCGTGTTGTTGCTGACAGCCGCCGCATACGCCAAAATGAGGGCAGCGTGGCGTTTCGCGTTCCGGGCTGTCGCTTAGCCTGCGCACGACTTTAGCGCGGGAATACTGTTTTTTATCTTCAGTAACAGTAACTTCCGCATCTTCCTGCGGCAATAGCCCGGGGATAAATAACGCTTTTCCGTTATGTCGTGCCACGCCCTGACCAAAAGAGTCGAGGTCGTTGACTGAAACGGTTATGATCTGACGCGTCGTCACGCGTCGTTTTGCAGAGTAGAATTGCGCCATTGGCGAGACTTTCTCAATTTAACAGTGTGACCTTAATTGTCCCATAACGGAACTCCATGACCAACTACAGCCTGCGCGCACGCATGATGATTCTGATCCTGGCGCCGACCGTCCTTATTGGTTTATTGCTCAGTATCTTTTTCGTCGTGCATCGCTATAACGACTTGCAGCGTCAACTGGAAGATGCCGGTGCCAGCATTATTGAGCCGCTTGCAGTTTCTACTGAATATGGCATGAGCCTGCAAAATCGCGAATCTATCGGTCAGTTGATAAGCGTTTTGCATCGTCGCCATTCTGATATTGTTCGCGCCATTTCAGTTTACGATGAAAATAACCGACTCTTTGTCACCTCCAATTTTCATCTCGACCCTTCAGCAATGCAGCTCGGTAGTAACGTGCCATTTCCGCGCCAGCTCACTGTCACACGTGATGGCGATATTATGATTTTGCGTACGCCGATTATCTCCGAGAGTTATTCTCCCGACGAATCGCCCATTAGCGATGCCAAAAATAGTCAGAATATGCTGGGGTATATTGCCCTTGAGCTGGACCTTAAATCGGTGCGCTTACAGCAATATAAAGAGATTTTTATTTCCAGCGTGATGATGCTGTTTTGTATTGGTATTGCGCTTATTTTTGGCTGGCGACTCATGCGCGATGTAACCGGCCCGATTCGCAACATGGTGAATACTGTCGACCGCATCCGCCGAGGACAACTCGACAGCCGGGTGGAAGGATTTATGCTCGGCGAGTTGGATATGCTGAAAAACGGCATTAACTCGATGGCAATGTCTCTGGCGGCTTATCACGAAGAGATGCAGCACAATATCGACCAGGCGACGTCTGATCTGCGTGAAACGCTGGAGCAGATGGAAATTCAGAACGTTGAGTTGGACCTGGCGAAAAAGCGCGCCCAGGAAGCGGCGCGTATTAAGTCTGAGTTTCTGGCGAATATGTCACATGAGCTGCGTACACCGCTGAATGGAGTTATTGGCTTTACCCGCCTGACGCTGAAAACAGAATTAACGCCAACGCAGCGCGATCACCTGAACACGATTGAACGCTCGGCAAATAATTTGCTGGCAATTATTAATGATGTTCTCGACTTCTCGAAACTGGAAGCGGGCAAGCTGATCCTGGAAAGTATTCCGTTCCCGCTGCGCAGCACGCTGGATGAAGTGGTTACTCTTCTGGCGCATTCTTCTCACGATAAAGGGCTGGAATTGACGCTCAATATTAAGAGCGACGTGCCAGATAACGTGATAGGCGATCCACTGCGTTTACAGCAAATTATCACTAACCTGGTGGGGAATGCGATTAAATTCACCGAGAATGGCAACATCGATATTCTGGTGGAAAAACGAGCGCTGAGTAATACCAAAGTTCAGATTGAAGTGCAGATCCGCGATACCGGTATTGGTATTCCTGAACGCGATCAATCGCGCCTGTTCCAGGCCTTCAGGCAGGCAGATGCCAGTATTTCACGCCGTCATGGCGGCACCGGGCTGGGGCTGGTAATTACGCAAAAACTGGTTAATGAGATGGGCGGAGATATCTCGTTCCATAGCCAGCCGAATCGTGGCTCAACCTTCTGGTTCCATATTAATCTCGATCTGAACCCGAATATTATTATTGAAGGACCATCCACCCAGTGCCTCACCGGCAAACGCCTGGCTTATGTCGAACCGAACTCGGCAGCCGCGCAGTGCACGCTGGATATTTTAAGCGAAACACCGCTTGAGGTGGTCTACAGCCCAAGCTTCTCGGCCCTCCCTCCCGCGCATTACGACATGATGTTGTTAGGGATTGCGGTGACTTTCCGCGAACCGCTAACGATGCAACATGAGCGGTTAGCGAAAGCGGTGTCGATGACCGATTTTCTGATGCTCGCCCTTCCGTGCCATGCACAGGTCAATGCCGAAAAGCTCAAGCAAGATGGTATCGGCGCGTGTCTGCTGAAACCCCTGACGCCTACACGTCTGTTGCCTGTACTGACCGAGTTTTGTCATCAAACACAAAATACGCTGTTGCCTGTCACCGACGAAAGTAAGCTGGTAATGACGGTTATGGCTGTTGATGATAACCCAGCAAACCTGAAACTTATCGGCGCATTGCTGGAAGACATGGTTCAGCATGTGGAGTTGTGCGATAGCGGACATCAGGCGGTTGAACGAGCAAAACAGATGCCGTTCGATTTAATCTTAATGGATATTCAAATGCCGGATATGGACGGCATTCGTGCATGCGAACTTATCCACCAGCTTCCGCACCAGCAACAAACGCCAGTCATCGCGGTGACTGCACATGCGATGGCTGGGCAAAAAGAGAAATTACTTGGCGCGGGGATGAGCGATTATCTGGCGAAACCGATTGAAGAAGAGCGATTGCATAATTTGCTGCTGCGCTACAAACCCGGCAGCGGCATTTCTTCCCGCGTTGTGACGCCAGAAGTGAACGAAATTGTGGTGAACCAGAATGCGACTCTGGACTGGCAACTGGCGCTACGCCAGGCCGCTGGCAAAACCGATCTGGCGCGCGATATGCTGCAAATGTTGCTCGATTTCCTGCCTGAAGTTCGCAACAAAGTTGAGGAACAACTGGTTGGGGAAAATCCGGAAGGCCTGGTTGATTTGATTCATAAACTGCATGGCAGTTGCGGCTATAGCGGTGTGCCGCGTATGAAGAATCTCTGTCAACTTATTGAACAACAGCTACGAAGCGGTACTAAAGAAGAAGATTTGGAGCCGGAGCTACTGGAATTGTTGGACGAGATGGATAATGTGGCACGCGAAGCCAGTAAAATTCTTGGGTAATGGACGTCTTGTCGAGTAGCAATCGGCTTTTTATGAAGCTGGTTTCAGATTGGTGACAAAGTGCCTGTGTTTATGCCGGATGCGGCGTGAACGCCTTATCCGGCCTACAAAACCAATTAAATTCAATGAATTAAAAAATGATGTGGACCTGATACGTAGCGCAACAGGCAATTTTGCGTTTGGCATCAGTCTCAAACCGGCTCCAGATAGAGCCGGTTTTGGTTTTCTGTCTTAACGCACCATGCACGGACGCTTGTTATCGAACGTCCAGCCAGGAATCAGGTACTGCATCCCCATCGCATCATCACGCGCGCCAAGCCCGTATTTCTGATACAGCTCATGGGCTTTCATCACTTGATCCATATCGATTTCTACACCCAGCCCCGGTTTTTCTGGCACTTGTACCAGACCGCCTTTGATCTCAAAAGGCTCTTTGGTCAGGCGCTGATTACCTTCCTGCCAGATCCAGTGCGTATCAATAGCAGTAATTTTACCCGGTGCAGCAGCGGCAACATGGGTAAACATCGCCAGGGAAATATCGAAGTGGTTGTTAGAGTGTGAACCCCAGGTCAGGCCAAATTCATGGCACATTTGCGCCACACGTACCGAACCCTGCATCGTCCAGAAATGCGGATCCGCCAGCGGGATATCAACGGATTGTAACGAGAGCGTATGGCCCATCTGCCGCCAGTCGGTGGCTATCATATTGGTTGCAGTCGGCAGGCCAGTTGCGCGACGGAACTCTGCCATCACTTCACGCCCGGAGAAACCTTGCTCCGCACCACACGGATCTTCTGCATAAGCCAGCGAACCTTTCAGGTATTTACCAATTTTAATCGCTTCGTTCAGCGACCAGGCACCGTTAGGATCGAGCGTAATACGCGCCTGCGGGAAGCGTTGCGCCAGTGCCACAATAGATTCGGCTTCTTCTTCCCCGGCCAGTACACCGCCCTTCAGTTTGAAATCGTTGAAGCCATATTTTTCATACGCCGCTTCCGCCAGGCGCACCACCGCATCCGGCGTCATCGCTTCTTCGTGACGAAGACGATACCAGTCGCATTTGTCATCCGGCTGGCTTTGATACGGTAACGGTGTGGCTTTGCGATTGCCGACAAAGAACAGATAACCGAGCATTTCGACTTCGCTACGCTGTTGACCATCGCCCAGCAGGGATGCCACGTTAACCCCAAGGTGTTGCCCAAGCAGATCCAGCATTGCCGCTTCGATCCCGGTTACCACGTGGATAGTGGTACGCAGATCAAAAGTCTGTAAACCACGCCCGCCAGAATCACGATCGGCAAAAGTATTACGCACCAGCGTCAGAACGTTTTTGTATTCACCCAGCGTTTTACCTACCACCAGCGGAATCGCATCTTCCAGCGTTTTACGGATTTTCTCGCCGCCGGGAATTTCCCCTACGCCGGTGTGACCAGAATTATCTTTGATGATCACAATATTACGCGTGAAGAACGGTGCGTGTGCGCCACTCAGATTCATCAGCATACTGTCATGACCCGCCACCGGGATGACCTGCATTTCAGTAACAACAGGCGTCGTAAATTGAGAATTCATATTTATGTCCTTTTTCAGAATCAATGACGGCCGAAAACGGGACGTTTACGGTCAAAGGTCCAGCCGGGGATCAGGCACTGCATCGGGCCTGCGTCGTTACGCGCACCGCCAGGCAGACGTTTATAGGCCTCATGTGCCTTTTGTACCTGTTCCCAGTCCAGTTCCACGCCCAGGCCGGGCGCATCAGGAACGGCAATTTTTCCGTTTTTAATCTCCAGCGGATTTTTGGTCAGGCGACAATCGCCCTCCTGCCAAATCCAGTGGGTATCGATAGCGGTGGGATTACCTGGTGCCGCCGCGCCCACATGGGTAAACATCGCCAGAGAGATATCGAAGTGGTTGTTGGAATGACAGCCCCAGGTCAGCCCCCAGTCGTCGCAAAGCTGCGCCACGCGGACTGCACCGGAAAGCGTCCAGAAGTGCGGATCGGCAAGTGGAATATCTACTGCATTGAGCATCACCGCATGACCCATTTCACGCCAGTTGGTGGCGATCATATTGGTCGCGACGGGCAAGCCGGTCGCCCGCCGAAACTCCGCCATCACTTCGCGACCGGAGAAACCCTGTTCTGCGCCGCATGGATCTTCGGCATAGGTAAGAACATCATTCAGCCCTTTGCATAGAGAAATGGCTTCATCAAGTAGCCAGGCACCGTTGGGATCAACGGTAATCCGCGCATCAGGGAAGCGTTTCTTCAATGCACGAACGGTGTCGATTTCTTGCTCGCCAGGTAATACGCCACCTTTGAGTTTGAAATCTTTAAAGCCATAGCGATCCTGTGAGGCTTCCGCCAGACGCACAACGGCTTCGCTGTTCATCGCTTTCTGGTGGCGCAACTGATACCACTCATGGTTGCCTGGCGTACTGTCCAGATAAGGAAGATCGGTTTTAGTCCGATCGCCGATATAAAACAGATAACCGAGGACGGTAATAGCATCGCGTTGCTTGCCTGGGCCAAGCAGTTCACAGACCGGAACATTCAGCGCCTTACCTAACAGGTCAAGCAAAGCGGCTTCCAGCGCCGCCACGGCGTTAACGCGCAATTCAAAGGTCCAGGCACCTTTGCCGAAGGTATCAAAATCGGCGGCCTGATTACCTTTATGCACCTGCTGGACCACTTTATTCAGTCGCGCGACTTCCTGGTCCAGCACCATCGGAATAGCATCGACAAGCGTTTGATAAATCACCTCTCCGCCCGGCGCTTCACCAATGCCGGTATGCCCGGCATTATCGGTGAGTACCACAATATTGCGGGTGAAATATGCGTTATGTGCACCACCAATATTGAGCAACATGCTGTCATGTCCGGCGACCGGAATGACTTTCATATCAGTAATGACTGGACTGGATTGTGTCGTCATCTTATTGCCCCGCGACAGGTTTCAGCTCGATACGCTTAATATCGCCCACCAGCACCAGGTAGCTCAGCACCGCGATTAAGGCATGAACCCCAACATAAATCAGCGCCCCATTAAAGGAGCCAGTCGTGCCAACGATATAACCAATTGCGATTGGCGTGACGATACCGGAAATGTTACCGAACATATTGAACAGGCCGCCGGAAAGACCGCTAATCTCTTTCGGCGCAGTATCTGCCATTACCGCCCAACCCAGCGCCCCGATGCCTTTACCGAAGAAGGCCAACGCCATGAAACCGATGATCATCCACTCAACATCGACGTAGTTACAGAACACCATCACCATCGACAGCAACATGCCCATCACGATCGGTGTTTTACGCGCAATGTTCAGCGAGCCCGTGCGGCGCATTAGCCAGTCGGAAATAATCCCCCCCAGCACGCCGCCGATAAAACCACAAACAGCAGGAACGGAAGCCACAAAGCCCGCTTTCAGAATCGACATCCCGCGCGCCTGCACCAGATAAACCGGGAACCAGGTAATAAAGAAGTAAGTCAGGGCGTTGATACAATACTGACCGATATAAACACCGATCATCATCCGCGAACCGAGCAGCTGTTTGATCTGCCCCCACTTCACGCTGAACGGCACTTTAACTTTGGTGTTTTGCTGATCCATATTGATCAGCGCGCCGCCAGCGGCGATGTACTCCAGCTCTTTCTGATTTACACCCGGATGCTGGTTTGGCTCGTGGATGACTTTCAGCCAGATAAAGCTGATGACAATGCCCAGACCGCCCATAAAGAAGAAGACGTGTGACCAGCCCACTTCATGAGTCAGCCAGCCCATAATCGGCGCGAAGATCACCGTTGCGAAGTATTGGGCGGAGTTAAAAATCGACACCGCCGTTCCCCTTTCCTGCGCCGGGAACCAGGCTGCCACGATTCGGCTGTTGCCGGGAAAAGAAGGTGCTTCGGCAAGCCCTACCAGGAAGCGCAGCGTAAACAGGGCAACGATAATGCCGAATCCACTAAAGATATCGACGAAACCTTGCAGCAAGGTAAACATCGACCAGATAAAGATTGACCAGAAGTAGACGCGTTTTGAACCAAAGCGATCCAGCAACCAGCCGCCAGGGATCTGCCCAATAACATAAGCCCATGAGAAAGCAGAGAACACATAGCCCATACCCACTGGGTCAAGGCCGATATCTTTGGCCATTTCCGAACCGGCGATCGAGAGCGTAGCGCGATCGCCGTAGTTGAAAGATGTGACGATAAACAGCATCACCACTATCCAGTAACGAGCATTCGTGCGTTTTTCCACACTGCTCGCAGCCTGACTTAAAGAACTCATTGTTGCACTCCTGAAAATTCGCGTTAGCCACGCTCACTCTGGACTGCGACATCGCCAGGAAATCAGAGGTGACGTAGGGTGTTTTTGCCGTTTTTATAGGTCGTTCGCCGAATGCGGCGCGTGTTTATATCTGGCAATAGCAGTATAAAAAGCGCGCCATAGCGGCTCACCGTGCAACAACACAACATTAATGCGTTCAATGAGGCTCGATTTTGGCATTAGCCCTGGACGGTGGAATCCACTTCACGGAAATGAAAACAAGAACAAGAAAGGAAGGGTTAAATCGGAGAAATAAAGAAGAGTATGAAATAGATCGCTTGACTCCAGGCAAACGCCAGTAAAAATCCGCGCTAAGAAGCAGTTTTTACAGGCATTTGCCTGAAAAGATTCGATTCAGCACCGCTAAAACGGTATTTTGCCGATCGCTGAACAAATCAGGGCAACAGCGTCCCCCACTGTTCAACCCACGGATTGGATTCCGTTTCTGGTTCCGGGGTTTCACTGGCATCAATCAGCAGCATTTCCCCTATTCGCTGCGCGCTCTGTTCCTGTAACAAGGCATCGAACTGTTTGCCGCCGTTGCAGAAATTCACATAACTGCTGTCGCCGAGCGCAATCACGCCGTAACGCAGGTTCGGCTGGAAACCAAGGTTATCCTTTATGCCCAGAAAGAGTGGCACAATGCTATCAGGAAGGTCGCCCTGCCCGGTGGTGGACGTAACTACCAGAACATACTTGTCCTGATAAGGTAGCCAGTCGCTTAATTCTGGGTCTTCAAACACCGTTGCTTTGTGGCCCTGCGCGGTCAGAATCGCTTCCGCTTCTTCGGCGACTAACAGCGCATTACCGTACATAGTGCCCACAAAAATACCAATTTCCGCCATACCGTTTTCTCCCTGGATTAGGAAATTATCTCATCATCCTGACCCGATGGCGCGCTGAACTCAACCCTTTCATTTTCAGGAAGCAGACCGCGCCAGCCAAATTGTGATAATGCCTGCATCCAGGTGTCGTCCAGACCAGCGTGGATAGTCAGCGGCTCGCCAGTAAAAGGATGCGTCAATGACAACTGACTGGCGTGCAACATTAACCGCTGGAGGCCAAAATGTTCAGCCGCGCTGCGATTCTGGCGCAAATCGCCATGTTTGCTGTCGCCAATAATCGGATGGCGCAAATGGGCGAGATGGCGACGAAGCTGATGTTTGCGTCCGGTTTTCGGCTCCAGTTCCACCAGACCGTAGCGTGTCGTCGGGTAACGCCCGGTCGCGACTGGCATTTCAACCGTTGCCAGACCGCGATAATGCGTCACTGCTGGCTGCGGGCCTTTATCTTCGCGGGCATACTTATCGGCGATTTTATCCAGTTCTTCCACCAGCGGATAATCCAGCACCGCTTCTTCCATCAGCCAGCCACGCACAATCGCATGGTAACGTTTCTGGATTTGGTGCTGTTCAAACTGTTGCGCTAACAGCCGTCCGGCCTCGCTGGATAATCCCATCAGCAATACGCCGGAAGTCGGTCGGTCCAGCCGATGCGCGGTAAACACGTGCTGACCAATCTGGTCACGTACGGTTTGCATGACCACCACTTTTTCGTCGCGATCCAGCCAGCTGCGGTGAACCAGCCAGCCAGACGGTTTGTTAACCGCAACCAGCCATTCATCCTGGTAGAGTATTTCCAGCATCAGTTTGTATCATCCGCAAAAAGCGCATCCAGTTTTTCCAGCTCCGCCAGAATAAGCGCGCGCTGGGGGTGGTCCGTCGCCAGCGCCATTTCATAATACGGCGCCACGGCGAAAGCCCCAGGCAATGGCTGATTATTATCTAAGAGATCGTGCATTCGTGGGATCAGTACCCATTGCAACCACTCCAGTGGCTCCATCGTATCCATAAAGAAAGGTTGGGTACTGTTAAATTGATGCGGCTGCGGTTCATCGCTCCGCCAGTGCTGATGTTCACGCAGTAATGTTTCAAGTGCCTGCAACTGAAGACGAACGCGGTCATGAGTGGTCATAAAACAACCTCAAGAAGAAAAAACTGCCACGAAGGATAGCAGGAATAAAAAAAGGGAGCACTGTATTAACAGTGCTCCCGGTTCGTTTCGCAGCATTCCAGCTACTTTTGTTGCTCCCTGCTCATCCTTGACAACTTTTCCTGTGGCCTTGCGACCAATCGTTCATCCTGAACTAATGCTTCCTGCTCACACCACCCCGATGTGATACTTCATCCTGAAGTGTCCCTGGCCTTCCTGACCCACCGAATCATCCTGACCGGTTCTCATTCTCCGTCCTGGAGGTGTCCTTTAACGCATCCAGCGTTTTCCTCTTCGCTTCATCCAGAAGCCTTTCCCTGAAACACCATCCTGGCGTGTCCTTTAGAAGTGTCATCATCCTGATGTTCACTTCGTTGTCTGACTCCCTGTCGACGAAGATAGAATCGTCTTTTTCACTGAGTCTTACAAGGCGCTTACAGACAATGCCTTAAGGAAAATTTCATACGAAAGTTAAGGATGCTCAGTCAACTCATTGATTTAAAATAGAAATATGATTCTTATCTTTTTAAGTATTCACTTACTTTCTGGCGATCTCCTACAGGGTCTGTAAGAGATCTCTCACAACCAGACGGGGTAATTGGATTACAGAAGAGGCTTAAGCTGCGTAAGGAATTCCGCAAGATTTGAGGCTAAATGGGTACGGTTCCGCGTACCCAGCGTCTCTTTGCATACTTCGCCAGAGAGATTACACACCGAAATCACTTCCAGCTCTTCTTCCAGTGTGGCGATAAATAACGTGGGGGGCAGTTTCAGACGTTTCTGGGTAACCAGATGTCCAATCAGGTTTTCCTGCACCCGGCGGAAGTCGTCTTCGCTCCAGGTTTGCAGTAATGTCAGTTTGATATCGCCAAACTGCGCATGCATATCCCCGGCAAGCTGGGTCGTATAGAAGGTATGAATTGCGGGTTGTATCACAATATCAAACGCACGCTCAACCGCGTTTACATTTTGCTCACCGCTAAACGGCTGCGGTTGCCAGAACACAGCATCATTAGTGGTTGAAATAATGCACGGTGAAGGAACGCCATACAGCTCCTCGCTTAACGGCCAACTATTGTGCTGTTTGTGCCAGGCATCGCAGTAACGCGTGGTAAAATCTCTCAAGGCTTGTGCGGTCAATTCGTCCACTAATTTCTCTCTTCACATAAACCAGATACACTTGTCGTTTAGTTTATCTGGTTTATGACGGTGAAACATGTCTTCTTATGCAAACCATCAGGCACTTGCGGGCCTGACTCTTGGAAAATCAACCGATTACCGGGATACCTATGACGCCAGCCTGCTACAAGGCGTTCCACGTAGTTTGAATCGCGATCCGCTGGGCCTGAAAGCAGATAATCTGCCTTTTCACGGTACGGATATCTGGACGCTATATGAACTCTCCTGGCTGAATGCGAAAGGTTTGCCGCAGGTTGCCGTGGGTCATGTTGAACTTGATTACACCAGCGTAAATCTCATTGAGTCGAAGAGTTTTAAGCTCTATCTCAACAGCTTTAACCAGACACGCTTTAACAATTGGGAGGAAGTGCGCCAGACGCTGGAGCGCGACTTAAGCACTTGCGCCCAGGGTAACGTTAGCGTGGCGTTATATCGTCTTGATGAACTGGAAGGCCAGCCGGTGGGGCATTTCAATGGCACTTGCATTGATGACCAGGATATCGCTATCGATAACTATGAATTCACCACTGACTATCTTGAGAATGCCACCAGCGGCGAGAAAGTGGTGGAAGAAACACTCGTGAGCCACCTGCTGAAATCAAACTGCCTGATTACTCATCAACCAGACTGGGGATCTATCCAGATTCAGTATCGTGGACGCAAGATTGACAGGGAAAAACTGCTGCGTTATCTGGTTTCTTTCCGTCATCATAACGAGTTCCATGAACAGTGCGTAGAGCGCATTTTTAATGACCTGTTACGCTTCTGCCAGCCAGAGAAATTAAGCGTTTACGCACGTTATACCCGTCGTGGCGGTCTGGACATTAACCCATGGCGTAGTAACTGTGATTTTGTCCCATCGACAACCCGTCTGGCACGGCAATAAAATTTTTCTCAATTTTGCGTGCTGGATTCACGCATAAGGTTGTGAAAGGTCATCAGGCAGGGCTATTGTAATCAAAGGGAATGACGATAATCGTCCCATAAGGAGTTTTTCTTGATTACACATATTAGCCCGCTTGGCTCCATGGATATGTTGTCGCAGCTGGAAGTGGATATGCTTAAACGCACCGCCAGCAGCGACCTCTATCAACTATTTCGCAACTGTTCACTCGCTGTTCTGAACTCCGGTAGCCTCACCGATAACAGCAAAGAATTGCTGTCCCGTTTTGAGAATTTCGACATTAACGTGCTACGCCGTGAACGCGGCGTTAAGCTAGAACTGATCAATCCCCCGGAAGAAGCTTTTGTCGATGGGCGTATAATTCGCGCCTTGCAGGCCAACTTGTTCGCTGTCCTGCGCGACATTCTCTTCGTCTATGGGCAAATCCATAACACCGTTCGTTTTCCAAATCTGAATCTCGACAACTCTGTTCATATTACCAACCTGGTCTTTTCTATCTTGCGCAATGCTCGCGCGCTGCACGTGGGCGAAGCGCCCAATATGGTGGTGTGCTGGGGTGGTCACTCCATCAACGAAAACGAGTATTTGTATGCCCGTCGCGTTGGTAATCAGTTGGGGCTGCGTGAGTTAAATATCTGCACTGGCTGTGGTCCAGGCGCGATGGAAGCGCCGATGAAAGGCGCGGCGGTCGGACACGCCCAACAGCGTTACAAAGACAGCCGTTTTATTGGTATGACTGAACCATCGATTATCGCTGCTGAACCGCCTAACCCGCTGGTTAACGAACTGATCATCATGCCGGATATCGAAAAACGTCTGGAAGCGTTTGTCCGTATCGCCCACGGCATCATTATCTTCCCTGGCGGTGTGGGTACAGCGGAAGAGCTACTGTATTTGCTGGGAATTTTAATGAATCCGGCCAACAAAGATCAGGTCTTGCCATTGATCCTCACCGGCCCGAAAGAGAGTGCTGATTACTTCCGCGTACTGGACGAGTTTGTCGTGCATACGTTGGGAGAAAACGCGCGCCGCCATTATCGCATCATCATTGATGACGCTGCAGAAGTAGCCCGTCAGATGAAAAAAGCGATGGCGCAGGTGAAAGAAAACCGTCGCGATACGGGCGATGCCTACAGCTTTAACTGGTCAATGCGTATTACGCCAGATTTGCAAATGCCGTTTGAGCCGTCTCACGAGAATATGGCTAATCTGAAGCTTTACCCGGATCAGCCCGTTGAAGTGCTGGCTGCCGACCTGCGTCGTGCATTTTCTGGCATTGTGGCGGGGAACGTAAAAGAAGTCGGCATTCGCGCCATTGAAGAGTTTGGGCCATACAAAATCAACGGTGATAAAGAGATCATGCGCCGTATGGACGACCTGCTTCAGGGGTTTGTTGCCCAACATCGTATGAAGTTACCAGGCTCTGCCTACATCCCTTGCTACGAAATCTGCACCTAATCCTCCCTTCCCCGGTAACGTTTGTTGCCGGGTTTTTCTCTTTTTTGGTCGCTCACTAATCAATCCATTTCATTTGTTATATGAATGTTTCAGCGCGTCATCATGTCATTAATATCACCACCTGCAATATGTCATACAATTTATGTTGTAGCGCAAACGTTTCCCTTCGTTTGAAGACCGCATTTTATCTCCGCAAAAAAGAAAATCTTGCAATCATTAACTAAAAGTATTGATTTTTTCAGTTCAACCTACATATATTGCGCGCCCCGGAAGAGGCCAGATGTCGTTAATCTGCCAAATATTGCCCTTAAATTCTCTTTTACTTTTGATTTACAGAGTAAAGCGTTGGGATTATCTATCTTCCAAGTAGATTATTGTATTTGAGATCAAGATCACTGATAGATACATAACTTGTGTGTATCTTTCCGCCCTCAAATTATTACGGCGGAAAATGATTAAGCCATCGCCGATAGACAGATTTCATTTTTACGGCCAGGCACCTTCCCGGGCTGAACTGGCTAAAAGCTGAATTATTTGCATTCCTCCAGGAGAAATAGATGGAAACGACTCAAACCAGCACGATTGCGTCGAAAGACTCTCGCAGTGCCTGGCGCAAGACAGATACCATGTGGATGCTGGGCCTTTACGGCACGGCAATCGGCGCGGGCGTGCTGTTCCTGCCAATCAACGCCGGTGTTGGCGGTATGATCCCGCTGATCATCATGGCTATCCTTGCGTTCCCGATGACGTACTTTGCGCATCGTGGCCTGACTCGCTTCGTGCTGTCTGGTAAAAACCCAGGCGAAGACATCACCGAGGTAGTAGAAGAACACTTTGGTATTGGCGCAGGTAAACTGATTACCCTGCTTTACTTCTTCGCTATCTACCCGATTCTGCTGGTTTACAGCGTGGCAATCACCAACACGGTTGAAAGCTTCATGTCTCACCAGCTGGGTATGACGCCGCCGCCGCGTGCGATTCTGTCACTGATCCTGATCGTGGGTATGATGACCATCGTTCGCTTCGGTGAGCAGATGATCGTTAAGGCGATGAGTATTCTGGTATTCCCGTTTGTTGGCGTACTGATGCTGCTGGCTCTGTACCTGATCCCGCAGTGGAACGGCGCAGCACTGGAAACGCTGTCTCTGGACACTGCATCTGCAACCGGAAACGGTCTGTGGATGACCCTGTGGCTGGCAATTCCGGTAATGGTGTTCTCGTTCAACCACTCTCCGATCATCTCTTCTTTCGCCGTTGCGAAGCGTGAAGAGTACGGCGATATGGCAGAACAGAAATGCTCGAAGATCCTGGCATTCGCTCACATCATGATGGTGCTGACCGTAATGTTCTTCGTATTCAGCTGCGTACTGAGCCTGACTCCGGCAGACCTGGCTGCGGCTAAAGAGCAGAACATCTCGATTCTGTCTTACCTGGCTAACCACTTTAACGCGCCGATCATCGCGTGGATGGCTCCGATTATCGCGATTATCGCTATCACCAAATCCTTCCTGGGCCACTACCTGGGCGCACGTGAAGGCTTCAACGGTATGGTGATCAAATCACTGCGTGGTAAAGGTAAGTCTATCGAAATCAACAAGCTGAACCGTATCACTGCGCTGTTCATGCTGGTAACGACCTGGATTGTTGCCACCCTGAACCCGAGCATCCTGGGTATGATTGAAACCCTGGGCGGCCCAATCATCGCGATGATCCTGTTCCTGATGCCGATGTACGCCATTCAGAAAGTACCGGCAATGCGTAAATACAGCGGTCACATCAGCAACGTATTCGTTGTCGTGATGGGTCTGATTGCAATCTCCGCAATCTTCTACTCTCTGTTCAGCTAAGTCCTTTCGCGCCGCTTTCGGGCGGCGCTTCCTCCGTTTTAACGCGATGTATTTCCTATGATTAGCGTATTCGATATTTTCAAAATCGGCATTGGCCCTTCCAGTTCTCATACCGTTGGACCAATGAAAGCGGGTAAACAATTTACCGACGATCTGATTGCCCGTAACCTGCTTAAAGACGTGACCCGCGTGGTGGTTGACGTGTACGGCTCGCTCTCTCTGACCGGCAAAGGGCACCACACTGATATCGCCATTATTATGGGCCTGGCAGGGAATCTGCCGGATACCGTGGATATCGATTCCATCCCTGGTTTTATTCAGGATGTGAATACTCACGGTCGCCTGATGCTGGCAAACGGTCAGCACGAAGTCGAGTTTCCGGTTGATGAATGCATGAACTTCCATGCCGATAACCTTTCTCTGCATGAGAACGGCATGCGCATTACCGCGCTGGCGGGCGATAAAGTTGTTTACAGCCAGACGTATTACTCCATCGGCGGTGGCTTTATCGTTGATGAAGAGCATTTTGGCCAGCAGGATAGTGCACCGGTTGAAGTTCCATATCCGTACAGTTCTGCTGCCGATCTGCAAAAACATTGTCAGGAAACCGGGCTGTCACTCTCTGGTCTGATGATGAAAAACGAGCTGGCGCTGCACAGCAAAGAAGAGCTGGAACAGCACCTGGCGAACGTCTGGGAAGTCATGCGTGGCGGTATTGAGCGCGGTATTTCCACCGAAGGCGTGTTGCCAGGCAAATTGCGCGTTCCTCGCCGTGCCGCGGCACTGCGCCGGATGCTGGTCAGCCAGGATAAAACCACCACTGATCCGATGGCGGTTGTTGACTGGATCAACATGTTCGCACTGGCAGTGAACGAAGAGAACGCTGCGGGCGGTCGTGTGGTGACTGCGCCGACTAACGGTGCGTGCGGGATTATCCCGGCAGTGCTGGCGTACTACGACAAGTTTATCCGCGAAGTGAACGCTAACTCACTGGCTCGTTACCTGCTGGTAGCCAGCGCCATTGGTTCTCTTTATAAGATGAACGCGTCGATTTCTGGTGCCGAAGTGGGTTGCCAGGGTGAAGTTGGCGTGGCGTGCTCAATGGCGGCGGCGGGTCTGGCAGAACTGTTAGGCGCAAGCCCGGCGCAGGTGTGCATCGCGGCGGAAATCGCTATGGAGCACAACCTCGGCCTGACGTGTGACCCGGTTGCTGGACAGGTACAGGTACCGTGCATCGAGCGTAACGCCATTGCGGCAGTAAAAGCGGTGAACGCCGCGCGTATGGCACTGCGCCGTACCAGCGAACCGCGCGTCTGCCTCGATAAAGTTATCGAAACCATGTACGAAACAGGTAAAGACATGAACGCCAAGTACCGCGAAACCTCTCGCGGCGGCCTGGCGATGAAGATCGTTGCCTGCGATTAATCGCTCTCCAGAGGCCTCGTTTTGCGAGGCCTCACATTGTTGAGAATGTGCCTGTTGTTTATGTCGGATGCGGCGTAAATGCCTCATCCGACCTACAAAACAGCGCAAATTCAATAGATTGCGATTCTTTTGTAGGCATGATAAGCGTAGCGCATCAGGCAATTTGGCGTTGTCATCAATATCAGATCTCGTTTTGCGAGCCCTCTTCCTGTTTTCTCATCCAGTCGTAGCCTGTTCCGGTGACCAATGTTACCCTTATCGCCTGATCTTTAAGGGGGAATATTGTGGCTGTTCATTTGCTTATCGTCGATGCACTGAATCTTATTCGTCGCATTCATGCCGTGCAGGGTTCACCCTGCGTCGAAACCTGCCAGCACGCCCTTGATCAACTTATTATGCACAGCCAGCCGACCCACGCCGTCGCCGTTTTTGATGATGAAAACCGCAGTAGCGGCTGGCGTCATCAGCGCCTGCCAGATTACAAAGCGGGTCGCCCGCCAATGCCGGAAGAGTTGCACAACGAGATGCCTGCATTACGCGCCGCCTTTGAGCAACGCGGTGTCCCGTGCTGGTCAGCCAGCGGCAACGAAGCCGATGACTTAGCCGCCACGCTGGCGGTCAAAGTGACCCAGGCCGGGCATCAGGCAACCATCGTTTCGACAGATAAAGGCTACTGTCAGCTACTTTCACCTACATTACGTATTCGCGATTACTTCCAGAAACGTTGGCTGGATGCACCGTTTATCGATAAAGAATTTGGCGTTCAACCGCAGCAGTTACCCGATTACTGGGGGCTAGCGGGGATCAGCAGTTCAAAGGTACCGGGTGTTGCGGGGATCGGACCAAAAAGCGCCACGCAGCTGCTGGTCGAGTTTCAGAGTCTGGAAGGGATATATGAGAATCTGGATACGGTTGCCGAAAAGTGGCGCAAGAAATTAGAAGCCCATAAAGAGATGGCGTTTCTGTGCCGTGATATCGCCCGCTTACAGACTGATTTGCATATCGACGGCAATTTACAGCAATTGCGGTTGGTACGGTAACGGCGAGCCGGATGCAAACGATTATCAACACATTGAATTTAATGCACTTATATACCGGATAAGACGCGGCTAGCGTCGTATCCGGCATTATCACATCAGCGCATTTACCAGGCGGTATGGTAAAGCTCTACAATATCCTCAAGCGTTGCTTCACGCGGGTTGCCACCGGTACAAACATCATCCAGTGCCGCCTGCGCCAGTGCCGGAATGTCTTCCTTGCGTACACCAACATCACGCAAATGTGGCGGAATACCGACATCACGGTTGAGAGCAAACACCGCTTCAACAGCGGCATTACGCGCCTCTTCCAGGCTCATACCTTCCACTTTCACGCCCATAACGCGCGCGATATCGCGGTACTTCTCACCGGTAAAGTCAGCGTTATAGCGCATGACATGCGGTAACAGGATGGCGTTCGCAACACCGTGTGGAGTGTTGTAAAACGCGCCCAGTGGATGCGCCATACCATGCACCAACCCTAACCCAACATTCGAGAAGCCCATACCCGCAACATACTGCCCGAGCGCCATTTCTTCTCCGGCATCCTTATCACCAGCAACCGATCCTCGCAGCGCCCCAGCAATGATTTCAATCGCTTTAATGTGCAGCGCATCGGTTAACGCCCACGCGCCACGGGTAATATACCCCTCAATAGCATGAGTGAGCGCATCGACACCCGTCGCAGCTTTCAGCGCTGGAGGCATACCATCCATCATGTCAGCATCAATAAACGCCACCTGCGGGATATCATGCGGATCAACGCAAACAAACTTGCGCCGTTTTTCTTCGTCAGTGATCACGTAGTTAATGGTCACTTCTGCCGCAGTGCCTGCTGTGGTGGGGATTGCCAGAATCGGTACGCTGGGTTTATTGGTCGGGGAAAGCCCTTCCAGGCTACGCACATCGGCAAACTCCGGGTTGTTGCTGATAATGCCAATCGCTTTACAAGTATCCTGTGGAGAACCACCACCAATAGCGATCAGGTAATCCGCGCCGCTATTCTGGAATACACCGAGCCCTTCTTTGACGACAGTAATTGTTGGGTTGGGCACTACACCGTCGTAAATCGCCCATGCCAGCCCTGCAGCATCCATCTTATCGGTCACTTTCGCCACCACGCCGCATTGCACCAGCGTTTTATCGGTGACGATCAGCGCCTTCTGATAACCACGGCGTTTCACCTCATCGGTTAAAGCCCCAACAGCACCCCGACCAAACCATGCCGTTTCGTTCAGAATCATTCTGTTAGCCATCATCCTTCTCCTTGTTGCTTTACGAAATTACTCTTCAATCCGTAACCCATAGGTTTTGAATTTCTCCAGCACTACGGCAATCTCTTCATCGCTCAGCGCTGGCACCGGGTCCGTAATCGCCAGGGTCGTCAGGTAAAGTTGCGCCAGCACTTCAACTTCATGCGCCAGCCATAACGCTTTTTCCAGATTCACCTCACAAGCGATAAGCCCATGATGTTGTAACAAAGTTGCCTTACGATTTTTGAGAGCCAGCGCAACATGTTCAGAAAGTTCGCGTGTTCCAAAGGTCGCATAAGGCGCGCAAGGAATAGAATTACCGCCAGCCGCCGCAATCATGTAGTGAATAGCGGGGATCGGTCGGTTAAGAATGGAAACTGCCGTGCAGTGAACGGCATGATTGTGAACAACCGCGTTGGCATCTGGTCTGCTTTGATAGGCCGCCATATGGAAACGCCATTCGCTGGAAGGAATCTTACCTTCTTCGTATTTGCCGTTGCCATCAACATAGACAATCATATTCTCCGTCATTCTTTCATAAGGAATACCGCTGGGAGTAATCAACATGCCGTTTTCAAAACGTGTGCTGACATTCCCCGCAGTCCCCTGATTTAACCCAAGGCGCGTCATTTCCAGACAGGTTTCAATTATTTCACGGGATAAACGTGTTCTTTCCATCTTTATTCTCCAGATACAGTTCCAGCTCGCCTTGTTGCGTAAAACAGCACCGCAAATGAAGACGGGGTTATTTTTAGTAAGGGGAGGCCACTGAATATCATTGTTCAATAGCCTGATTATCTTTTGACGATTATTATTTTTTTCTTATGCGCTTAATTAATTTCATTTCTACTTTGACTGTTTTTTTGACTGGTCTTTCTTCGATCGCGCTTAACATCATTTCGAACGCTTTTTCTGCCCAGGCATTTTCATCCTGCTGCATTGACCAGACATTGTTGGCGAGAAATCCCAGCATGGGATGTTCATCGAAAGTGCCAATATTGATTTCTGGCGGTACAGCGCCAAGACGGTCGCGAATCGCGCGGACAGCGCCTTCAAGTACAGGTAAAGACGAGGCGATAAATGCCTGCGGGCATCCCTGCTCTTCAATGAGTTTTTCCATAATGACATAGCCGCCTTCCGGAGTATTTACCGGGCCTTCCCGCACCCAATCGCGATGGGTAATCCCTTTTTTTGCCAACGCATTCAAATAACCTGCCAGACGATCGCTGATACTCGGCAAACCGGCATCTCCCAGCAAAAACCATACTGGAGCCTGCCCGGCCTCAAGAATATTTTGCGTCAGCTTTTCTCCGCCAGAAATATTATTACTCTCTACCAATGCGTTATCGGTATATTTAAAATCACGATCGAGTAAAACCATTGGCTTACGAATTTTGCGTAAATGATGCTGCTGATTTTCCAGCGTCGAAGGAACAATAAAAAGACCATCTACATTTCGTGCGATAAATGCTTTCGTCAATTTATTTTCATAGTCAACATCATCATAAGTACAACTGATCGTAAGTTGATATCCGGAACGTCGACAGCGTTGTTCGAGTTTTTCTGCCAGCGTAGCAAAAAAGACGTTGGATATGTTGGGAACAATCAACCCTAATGTATCAGTTTTGTTAAGCTTAAGGCTGCGAGCGGAATGATTAATGATATAACCATAGCGTTCAACATATTCATTGATACGCGTTTGGGTTTTGACGCTGATTCGATATTGTTCCGCTTTTCCATTTAGCACCAGTCGCACGGTCGTAACCGATAAATTCAGGTCGCTGGCTATCTGCTCTACTGTTTTAGCCATAGGTATTTCCCAGTTAACATCCAGACGTCAAATCACAATCATAAAAGTATTTTCAACTTTTGTCTTATTGCATCAGTTGGTTAACCGCCTGTTGTTGCTCCCAAAGCGTCAGGTAAACCCGGTATTTACGCTCTAAAAATTCACGGCGTTGTGGATTTACCTGAATAACCTCTCCGGCTTCAACCATTGCTTTACACGCAGATGTAAAATCCCCCCATGCGCCGCTGGCAACAGCGCCGCTAATTGCTGCGCCCAACGTAACGGCATCTTCTTCTTGCATCAGGTGGATATCGCAGCCTGTCACGTCTGCATATTCGCGTAGCCATAAAGGGTTGTGCGTTGCACCACCACATAATGTTAATCGGGTAATGGTATGCCCATTTTCCCTGAGAGTTTCAATAATATGTCTGGTGCCAAAGGCTATTGCCTGTAAAGTCGCAAGATAAAGCCGCGCGAGCTGATTTTCACCACGCTCCAGTGTTAAACCATAAACACTGCCTCTGGCATCGGGCCGCGCTCGTGGCGAACGGTTGCCGTGATGATCGGCAAGCACATGTAAATTTCGTGTGGGTTCTGACTCGTTAGCTTCCAGGGCGGCTACCCATTCATTAATCAGTTGAATTGGATGACACCCGCGTTGCTGCGCCTTGTTAAAAAGATTTGCGCTTGCCCCGGACTCCTGAAGCGTCCACTCCACCAGCGCCCCTGCGGCGCTTTGCCCGCCTTCAGTTAGCCAGTAATTTGGCAACATGGCCGACCAGTATGGCCCCCAGACGCCAGGGGTGAATATTTCTTTTTCACTGCACAACATATGGCAATTCGACGTTCCGCTTATCAATGCCAGCGTTCCTGATGGCTGCGCGCCAGCCAGCGCCATGCCACCGGCATGGGCATCAATCAAACCACTGGCCACGATAACATTGGTCGTTAATCCTAATTCTTCAGCAGCTGTGGCAGTTAAAGTTCCCACGGCAGCGCCAGGCGGAAGAATTTCGGCGGGAATTCTTTCGAGCATGTCGGTCAGGTCTACCGATTCCAGTAAGCTATGGCTAAAGCGTTGTTCATGGGCCAGATAATTCCATTTACACGTTATCGTGCACAATCCCGCGACGTCTCGCCCTGTTGCTTTCCAGACCAGAAAATCCGCCAGATCGAAAAAGCGATGAGCGGCCTGCCAGGTTTGCGGTAGATGCGTCTTCAACCAACGTAACTTTGGTAACTCCATCTCGACGCTCACTTCGCCGCCAACGTAGCGCAATGCGGGATCCTTCGTTGCGTTAATCTGTGCCGTCTCGACAGTTGCACGATGATCCATCCACATAATAATGTCGTGATTCGCAGATCCACCGGGCGAAACCGCTAAACCCTGGCCTTGTTCATCAAGAACAACCAGCGAGCAGGTAGCGTCAAAACCCAGTGAGCGAATTGCGGAAATGGGGATGCCTGCCAAAGCTGTCGCCTCTTTCACCGTTTTACAAACTTGTTGCCAGATCTCCGCCGAAGACTGTTCGACACGCTCGCCGCCAGGGCGAAACTGGGAGACGGGCGCAGTAGCGAATGCCAGCCTGTGGCCACTGGCACTGTAAACGCCTGCCCTGACACTGGCCGATCCGACATCGACACCGAGAAAATAACCGTTGTGCATAAAGCCTCCCTGACGCTGGAGATAACGGGGATGAAAATTCATCCCCAATTTTTTTATTTCTTACCGAATGGGTGCAGGAGTTTGTCGATTTCTGGCGTGTTAATATTCTCGGCATTAACAAATTTCACGGGAATATCGATCTCTTTTTCAACGGCTTGCCCCGAAAGGGCCGCGTTCAACGTTTTGATCCCTTGATAGCCAATCTGGTATGCATCCTGAACAACAAAGCCCTGAATGACGCCGTTCTTCAGGAAGTTAATAATCGCTTCCGTACTATCAAAACCAATGACTTTCACCTTACCTTTCAGATTCTGGCTATCAATGGCATTCGCCACCCCGAGCGTTGAACCTTCATTGGTGCCATAGATCCCAGCAAGATCGGGATTGGCCTGAATCATATCGATAGTTTTATCCATCGCTTTTTGCGGGTCACCATCGCTGTACTGAACGGATAATACTTTGATGTCAGGATATTTTTCTTTCATACGCTCCATGAAGCCTTCCGAGCGTTCAATAGCGGAAGATGTTCCTGCAACGTGCGCGATAATCCCAACTTTCCCTTTATTATTTACCTGCGCGGCTAAGGCATCAGCTGCCTGAGCGCCTGCTTTACGGTTATTGGTGGCGACAAAACTCACCGGAATGTCTGAATTGATGCCTGAATCAAAGGTCACCACTTTGATACCGCGTGAATTTGCCGTTTCTACCAGTGGGGCGAGCGCATTCGCGTCGAGGGCTGCCAGAAGCAAGCCATTCGGTTTCTGCGCCATCGCATTTTCGACTAACTGAATTTGCTCGGCTATTTGCGTTTCATCAGCCGGGCCAACATAGCTGGTTTTATCCCCCAACTCTTTAGCCGCAGCTTCAGTTCCCATTTTTACGGTTTGCCAGAATTCATGTTGGAAACCTTTACTAACAACCGGAAGATTTAAATCCTTAGCCAGTGCGCTGGAACTTACGCAAGCCAGCAGAGATAACGCATAGATAAAATGCCTGGTTTTCATTGTTGTACTCCGTTCTGAGTGAATCACCCTTAACGTCAGGGCAGTTGTTTCCCGATAAAACAGGGAGCCTAAGTCAACGAATCTTTTTGCGTAATGTATCGAGGTAAACGGCAGCGACCACAACTACGCCCATCGCGACCATTTGCCAGAACTGGGAGACGCCCATTAAATTGAGGCCATTTTTCAGTACACTCATAATGAAAGCGCCAATGATTGTGCCGCCAATAGTGCCAATACCGCCCATTAAGCTGGTTCCGCCGATCACTACCGCGGCAATAGCTTCCAGTTCATAACCCACACCTACCGTCGGTTGTCCGGAGTTGAGACGAGATGCCAGAATGACACCTGCAATCCCCGTTAATAATCCACAGAAGGCATAGACGAAAATTTTCACACGCTGAACTTTAATACCAGAAAGATGAGCAGCAACTTCATTACTGCCTACGGCATAGACATAGCGACCAATGACGGTTTTCTTCAGGATGTAAGCGCCGACAAGCGCTACAATGACAAGGTAGAAAACAGGATAAGGCAGCACATCAAATAAGCGTCCCTGAGCGAGCGTTTTGAACATCGGGTAATCGGCAAAATAGATGGCGCGCCCGTCAGTCATCACCATATTGATACCTCTGACGGACATCATCAGGCCCAACGTAGCGATAAACGGTGGAATGGTCATTTTAGTGACCAACAAACCATTCACATAGCCGCACAATCCACCGGCCAAAACACCAGCAATAATACACACAGGCAGCGGCAGGCCCAGCGTGGCGCAAATACCTACGGCGACACCAGAAAAAGCCACCACGGAGCCCAATGAAAGATCGATGCCAGCGGTAATAATGACGAAAGTTACCCCAATGGCCATAATGCCGATTACCGACGTTTGTAGAGCAATCGTCATGATATTTTCGGTATTAAAGAAAAAGGGAGAGCTGAAACTAAAAAACAGCACTAATATAATTAAACTAAAAAGAGGCGCAAGGCGCATCAAAAGTTCTTTATTTATCTTTATTTTCTTATTATTACTGTCTGGAGAGGTTACAGAGATAGTCATAATTTAATCCTCTAACGTCGCGTATTGCATGATTTTTTCTTGTGTCGCTTCTTTTGCGCTAATTTCGCCGGTAATTCGACCACTGCGCATCACTAAAATACGGTCGCACATTCCTAACACCTCTGGCAATTCAGAAGAGATCATGATGATTGATTTCCCTTTTGCCACCAGGCGATTCATTAACTCATAGATTTCCAGTTTGGCGCCAACATCAATGCCGCGAGTGGGTTCATCGAAGATTAAAATATCAGTATCTTTACACACCCAACGTGCAATTATAATTTTTTGCTGGTTTCCTCCACTTAGATTTAATGCGGCCTGTTCAAGATTTGGCGTTTTAATCCTTAACGCTTTTACCTGTTCCTCACTGGTTTGTTGGCAACGACGCGAATCGACATTTCCCAAACGATCGGAATACTCAGGGTAGTTTCCTAACATAATATTTCGTTCAACAGATAAATTCAGCGCCAGCCCTTCTTTTTTTCGGTCTTCCGTTAAATAGCTTATCCCTTGCTGAATAGCATCCGAAATATCTTTAATAACGGTTTCCTTACCATTTAATTTTAGCGTTCCGCTGTCAATGGAGTCCGCACCAAAAATCGCACGCGCAAGTTCAGTACGCCCCGCCCCCATCAGTCCGGCAAAGCCGAGGATCTCGCCACGATAAAGCGTAAAATTAATATCGTTCAGTACGCCTTTGCGCGTCAGTCCGTTGACCTCCAGGACCGGCATCCGCTGCTGTAAGGCCTCGCGGCGGGGATAGATATTCCCTAAATCGCGACCAACCATCATGGCAATTAGATCGCTGATTTTTACGCACTCATAATCCACCGTGCTGATGTACTGACCATCTCGCATGACTGTCGCGCGGTCGGCAATTAGCGCCAACTCCTCCAGACGGTGGGAGATATACACAATGCCGGTCCCCTGCTCTTTCAATAACCGGGTGACGCGAAACAAGCTTTCAATTTCAGTTTCTGTTAACGCCGCAGTAGGTTCATCCATAATGAGAATCCTGGCGTTAACCGAAATGGCCTTGGCAATTTCTACCATCTGCTGTTGAGCTACCGTCAGGTCAGCAACCAGAGTATCTGGTTTGATCGCCAAATTTAATTTTTGCAAAATTTCAATCGTCGCCTGGCGTTGCTGTTTTTCATCCAGACGCCAGCGATTTTTTTTACAAAACTCCCTGCCGATAAAAATATTTTCTTCTACTGTAAGCTCGGGGAATAAATTAAATTCCTGGTGAATAATAGTAATACCTACGTTTTGCGCACTTAACGGATCAGAAAATGAGACTGTTTTATCTTCAAAAATTATTTCACCTTCATCAGGTTGATAAACCCCCGACAAAATTTTCATTAAGGTGGATTTTCCTGCACCATTTTCACCTAATAATGCATGAACCTCGCCCCGGCGTAGGGTAAATTGCACGTCATTAAGCGCCAACACTCCAGGAAAGCGTTTGGTGATATGCTTCATTTGCAAAAATGTTTCAGACATTGCAGCTTTCCTCAATAATCAGAAACTGAAAATGTGAAGTACGGCATAAACGTCGCTACTAAGCCATCTCCACTATGATACGAATAACGCTCGAATAGACATTCATCGCATCAATTTATTCTTCGCATTTTGCTAACTCGAGTTAGCGATCGCCTTTTAAAGCTATTTTAGGTATACAAATTAGCCAAATCATTTGAGCTAAAACTGTGATGCATAACCATTAAAATCTTATAACTTAATGATTAATAAAAATATTATTTTTCACACTGACAAATAACAATTTGACAGAGATCGAATTTTAACCACTTCTCGTGAACCCCCTCACATTTCAACAACAAAAAAGTTGTGTATAAAAAGCCTATAAACCTAAGCTAACTCGAGTTAGCAAATAATGACCAATACTACTGCTTCGGTGGTTTCCTTTCTCCGCCTTAGCAGAGCGCCAATAAAGCGAGATGAGGAATCCTGATGAAAATTAATACGTTACCGAAAATTGGTATCCGCCCGGTTATTGACGGTCGTCGCATGGGTGTTCGTGAGTCGCTTGAAGAACAAACAATGAATATGGCGAAAGCCACGGCCGCACTGCTGACCGAGAAACTGCGCCATGCCTGCGGAGCTGGCGTCGAGTGTGTCATTTCCGATACCTGTATCGCGGGTATGGCTGAAGCCGCTGCTTGCGAAGAAAAATTCAGCAGTCAGAATGTAGGCCTCACCATTACGGTAACGCCTTGCTGGTGCTATGGCAGTGAAACCATCGACATGGATCCAACCCGCCCGAAAGCCATTTGGGGCTTTAACGGCACTGAACGCCCCGGCGCTGTTTACCTGGCAGCGGCTCTGGCAGCTCACAGCCAGAAAGGCATCCCGGCATTCTCCATTTACGGTCATGACGTTCAGGATGCCGATGACACATCGATTCCTGCCGATGTTGAAGAAAAACTGCTGCGCTTTGCCCGCGCCGGTTTGGCAGTCGCCAGCATGGAAGGTAAAAGCTATCTGTCGCTGGGCGGCGTTTCGATGGGTATCGCCGGTTCCATTGTTGATCACAACTTCTTTGAATCCTGGCTGGGAATGAAAGTCCAGGCGGTGGATATGACCGAACTGCGTCGCCGTATCGATCAGAAGATTTACGACGAAGCCGAACTGGAAATGGCGCTGGCCTGGGCTGATAAAAACTTCCGCTATGGCGAAGATGAAAATAACAAACAGTATCAACGCAATGCCGAGCAAAGCCGCGCTGTTTTGCGCGAAAGTTTACTGATGGCGATGTGTATCCGCGACATGATGCAAGGCAACAGCAAACTGGCCGATATCGGTCGCGTGGAAGAATCACTTGGCTACAACGCCATCGCTGCGGGCTTCCAGGGGCAACGTCACTGGACCGATCAATATCCCAATGGCGACACCGCCGAAGCGCTCCTCAACAGTTCATTTGACTGGAATGGCGTACGCGAACCCTTTGTCGTGGCGACCGAAAACGACAGTCTTAACGGCGTGGCAATGCTGATGGGCCACCAGCTCACCGGCACCGCTCAGGTATTTGCCGATGTGCGTACCTACTGGTCACCAGAAGCAATTGAGCGTGTAACAGGGCATAAACTGGACGGACTGGCAGAACACGGCATCATCCATTTGATCAACTCCGGTTCTGCTGCGCTGGACGGTTCCTGTAAACAACGCGACAGCGAAGGTAACCCGACGATGAAGCCACACTGGGAAATCTCTCAGCAAGAGGCTGACGCTTGCCTCGCCGCTACCGAATGGTGCCCGGCGATCCACGAATACTTCCGTGGCGGCGGTTACTCTTCCCGCTTCCTTACCGAAGGCGGCGTCCCGTTCACCATGACTCGTGTCAACATCATCAAAGGCCTGGGACCGGTACTGCAAATCGCGGAAGGCTGGAGCGTGGAGCTACCGAAGGATGTGCATGACATCCTCAACAAACGCACCAACTCAACCTGGCCAACCACCTGGTTTGCACCGCGCCTCACCGGTAAAGGGCCGTTTACGGATGTGTACTCGGTAATGGCGAACTGGGGCGCTAACCACGGCGTTCTGACCATCGGCCACGTCGGCGCAGACTTTATCACTCTCGCCTCAATGCTGCGTATCCCGGTATGTATGCACAACGTTGAAGAGACTAAAGTGTATCGTCCTTCTGCCTGGGCCGCGCACGGCATGGATATTGAAGGCCAGGATTACCGCGCTTGCCAAAACTACGGTCCGCTGTACAAACGTTAATACGTTACTCCCTAATGCTATGCCCGGCCGCTCCGGCTACCGGCATGAACAAGCAAGAGTGGATAGCCGGATAAGTGATGTTATCCGGCTATATTTCAGGAGCGATTATGAAACAAGAAGTTATCCTGGTACTCGACTGTGGCGCGACCAATGTCAGGGCCATCGCGGTTAATCGGCAGGGAAAAATTGTTGCCCGTGCCTCAACACCTAATGCCAGCGATATCGCCATGGAAAACAGCACCTGGCACCAGTGGTCTTTAGACGCCATTTTGCAACGCTTTGCTGATTGCTGTCGGCAAATCAACAGTGAACTGACTGAATGCCACATCCGCGGTATCGCCGTAACGACCTTTGGCGTGGACGGCGCTCTGGTTGATAAGCAAGGCAATCTGATCTATCCGGTCATTAGCTGGAAATGTCCGCGAACAGCAGCAGTAATGGACAATATTGAACGGTTGATCTCCGCACAGCAGTTGCAGGTTATTTCTGGCATCGGAGCCTTTAGTTTCAATACGTTATACAAATTTGTGTGGTTGAAAGAAAATCATCCACAACTGCTGGAACACGCGCACGCCTGGCTCTTTATTTCGTCGCTGATTAACCACCGTTTAACCGGTGAATTGACTACTGATATCACGATGGCCGGAACCAGCCAGATGCTGGATATTCAGCAACGCGATTTCAGTCCGCAAATTTTACAAGCCACCAGTATTCCACGCCGACTCTTCCCTCGTCTGGTGGAAGCGGGTGAACAGATTGGTACGCTACAGAACAGCGCCGCAGCAATGCTCGGCTTACCCGTTGGCATACCGGTGATTTCCGCAGGTCACGATACCCAGTTCGCCCTTTTTGGCGCTGGCGCCGAACAAAATGAACCCGTGCTCTCTTCCGGTACATGGGAAATTTTAATGGTCCGCAGCGCCCAGGTTGATACTTCGCTGTTAAGTCAGTACGCCGGTTCCACCTGCGAACTGGATAGCCAGGCAGGGTTGTATAACCCAGGTATGCAATGGCTGGCATCCGGCGTGCTGGAATGGGTGAGAAAACTGTTCTGGACGGCTGAAACTCCCTGGCAAATGTTGATTGAAGAGGCTCGTCTGATCGCGCCTGGCGCGGATGGCGTGAAAATGCAGTGTGATTTATTGTCGTGTCAGAACGCTGGCTGGCAAGGAGTGACGCTTAATACCACGCGGGGGCATTTCTATCGCGCGGCGCTGGAAGGGTTAACCGCGCAATTACAGCGCAATCTACAGATGCTGGAAAAAATCGGGCACTTTAAAGCCTCTGAATTATTGTTAGTCGGCGGAGGAAGTCGCAACACATTGTGGAATCAGATTAAAGCCAATATGCTTGATATTCCGGTAAAAGTTCTCGACGACGCCGAAACGACCGTCGCAGGAGCTGCGCTGTTCGGTTGGTATGGCGTAGGGGAATTTAACAGCCCGGAAGAAGCCCGCGCGCAGATTCATTATCAGTACCGTTATTTCTACCCGCAAACTGAACCTGAATTTATAGAGGAAGTGTGAAATGCTGAAAACAATTTCGCCGTTAATTTCTCCCGAACTATTGAAAGTGCTGGCAGAGATGGGACATGGAGATGAAATTATTTTTTCCGATGCTCATTTTCCCGCCCATGCGATGGGACCGCAGGTGATCCGCGCTGATGGCCTGCTGGTGAGCGACTTGCTCCAGGCGATTATCCCGTTATTTGAACTGGACAGTTATGCACCACCGCTGGTGATGATGGCGGCGGTAGAAGGTGACACTCTCGATCCTGAAGTAGAACGACGTTACCGTAATGCGCTTTCACTACAAGCCCCATGTCCTGACATCATCCGCATCAATCGTTTTGCGTTTTATGAACGGGCGCAAAAAGCCTTTGCGATCGTTATCACAGGCGAACGAGCGAAGTACGGGAATATTCTTTTAAAAAAAGGGGTAACACCGTAATCTCATACCGGTACGCCCGCATGACGTGGGCGGTTATCGAATGATGGGGTGAAAAATATGAAAGCAGCACGCCAGCAAGCGATAGTCGACCTGCTGCTGAACCATACCAGCCTGACCACGGAAGCTCTCTCTGAACAGCTAAAGGTCAGTAAAGAAACCATTCGTCGCGATCTCAATGAATTACAGACGCAGGGTAAAATTCTGCGCAATCATGGACGCGCTAAATATATCAACCGTCAAAATCAAGACAGTGGCGATCCCTTTCACATCCGGCTGAAAAGCCATTATGCGCATAAAACAGATATCGCGCGCGAGGCGCTCGCGTGGATTGAAGAAGGGATGGTGATAGCCTTAGACGCCAGTTCAACTTGCTGGTATCTGGCACGCCAGTTGCCTGACATCAACATCCAGGTCTTCACCAATAGCCATCCGATTTGCCATGAACTCGGTAAACGCGAACGCATTCAACTGATCAGTTCCGGCGGCACACTTGAGCGCAAATATGGCTGTTACGTCAATCCCTCGCTGATTTCCCAACTTAAATCGCTGGAAATCGATCTATTTATTTTTTCTTGTGAAGGGATCGATAGCAGCGGTGCACTGTGGGACTCCAATGCCATCAACGCTGATTACAAATCGATGCTATTAAAACGTGCCGCGCAATCGTTGTTATTGATTGATAAAAGTAAATTTAATCGTTCAGGGGAAGCCCGCATCGGGCATCTGGATGAGGTAACGCACATTATTTCTGATGAGCGCCAGGTTGCAACTTCTTTGGTAACAGCCTGCCGGAAAGGGTAGCAGGCCGGAGACGACGCCCCGGCCTTGCCTGTTATCGTTCGTCGCGACGACCACCCACCGCAGCCCAGATACGACGGACATGCACCGTCACTTCTTCGCGATCGTGATACAACTGACGCGCCTGAATCTGGGCGTTAATGCCATGTTCATCAAGCTGTGCCTGAATGTACGCCAGATTGTGTGATACTTCTTCGTAGCGTTTTTTCATCGGCAATTTAAGGTTGAAGATAGTTTCACGACACCAGCCATTAACCAGCCACTGCGCCATCAAAGCCGCGACCTTCGCCGGTTTTTCCACCATGTCACACACCATCCACGAGATATTGCTACGTGTCGGGCGGAATTTAAAACCATCTTCCCGCAGCCACGTTACTTGTCCAGTATCCATCAGACTTTGCGCCATCGGGCCGTTATCAACGGAGTAAACCCACATGTTGCGCTTCACCAGTTGGTAGGTCCAGCCGCCCGGGCAAGCGCCCAAATCCACCGCCCACATCCCGTTCGCCAGGCGTTCATCCCATTCATCCGCAGGAATGAACACATGAAATGCCTCTTCCAGTTTGAGTGTGGAACGACTTGGTGCATCTGCCGGAAACTTCAGGCGTGGAATGCCCATATAGAACGGCGAGTTATTATTGCTGTAGGAGTAGCCGGTATAACAGCAGCCTGGCGCGATAAAGAACACATGCACCACTGGACGCTTCGGCGTTTCATAGCTCGCCAGGACGCCCGCATCACGCAAGGCAGCCCGTAACGGTACTGTAAACTTGCGACAGAATTTCAGTAACTCTTTACTTTCGTTGGTGTCCGCGACTTCAACGCGAAGTTCGCCGCCCTTCTCTACCACACCCTGCAACATGCCAACTATTGGCGTGATGCGGTCTTCCTGCGGCAAATGCTGGAGCAGTTCTCCCACCACAAACCACTGGCGGGCAAAAATTAATGAACTAAATGGCAGTTCACGGATTAACTTATCGCCATCTTCCGCTTGATAACATTCATAAATCACATAACCCGCATTCTCTTTTACACGGGCAAAACCGAATATTTCCCGCTGCCCGGCTTTATCGGTAATTTCTGCGGCGCACTCTTTTTCAAAGCCCGGACGGCACAACAATACAACTTTATTCATGACTTACGCCCTTGCGCTTTAAACGGATAGCACCAACTAACATTAACGCCCAGCCAGCGAGAAAACTCACACCGCCGACCGGAGTGACAAACGCCCACAAACGCAGATGAGACAGCGCCAGGCAATAAAGGCTGCCGCTGAACAGCACCGTACCTAGCGCCAGAAAGACGCTACTCCAGTAAAACCAGATACTGATGCGACGCTGCATTGCCACCGCCAGACCTAAAATTGCCAGCGTATGAAATGCCTGGTATTCGAGGCCGGTCTGGATCCAGCCCATTTCAACGGCGCCCATGGTTTTACTTAAAACATGCGCACCAAAAGCACCCAGAGCGACAAAAATGAAGCCGCTAATGGCGGCGAAAATCAGCATAAAACGGCTGGTCATGGTCGTACCCTACATAAATTATTGTTCATAACGAAAGCGGAATTTTTCTTGTTCAGCGGCGGCTTTCGCCAGGATCCATTGGCGAAAGGCGGCTATTTTACCCAGTTCTGCCTGGCTGTCATGACATACCAGATAAAAAGCATTTTTACTGACCAATACGTCATTAAACGGGCAAACAAGGCGTCCGGCCTCGATTTCAGATTGCGCCATCACGTTATTTGCCAGCGCCACACCCTGCCCGTGAATGGCTGCTTGTAGCACCATGGCGCTATGGCTGAAGATAGGCCCTTGCTGAACGTTAATATGAGTCAGCCCCAACTGGCGGGTATATGTCTGCCAGTCTCGCCGGGATGCATCGTGTAATAACGTATGTTTAGCCAGATCTTCCGGCGTCTTCAAGGATTTCTCACCGGTTAATAGTAAAGGCGAACACACTGGCAACAGGTATTCGGCGTAAAGCTTTTCCACCCGCAGCCCCGGCCAGTTGCCTCGACCATAAAATATCGCCACATCGACATCATCCGCCAGTTTATCTTCCTGTCGGTCGACCGCCTGGATTCGAACGTCGATTCCCGGATAAGCTGAATTAAAGCTGGAAAGTCGCGGTACCAGCCAGTGGATGGCAAAACTGGGGAGTAAGCTGACCGTCAATGCCCCTTTGGCGCTACGGGCCTGGAGTTTACGCGTCGCTTCGGTTAATTGCGAAAATATCTCTTTGATATCGAGAAAATAGCTTTGCCCTTCCTCGGTCAATAGAAGTGAACGATTACGGCGGCGGAACAGTTTTAGCCCCAAAAAATCCTCAAGGGACTTGATTTGATGACTTACTGCGGCCTGGGTCACAAAAAGCTCTTCTGCTGCACGCGTGAAGCTTAAATGGCGGGCTGCGGCATCAAAAACTCGTAAGGCATTTAGCGGTGGTAATCGTTTAGACATGGCTTTTAAACTTTGATGTTAAATGAATTTAACAATTAGGTCACACCGTGTAACCTATTAGTTTTTTTAATCTGAGCCATTATAAATTGTCCGTTGAGCTTCTACCAGCAAATACCTATAGTGGCGGCACTTCCTGAGCCGGAACGAAAAGTTTTATCGGAATGCGTGTTCTGGTGAACTTTTGGCTTACGGTTGTGATGTTGTGTTGTTGTGTTTGCAATTGGTCTGCGATTCAGACCATGGTAGCAAAGCTACCTTTTTTCACTTCCTGTACATTTACCCTGTCTGTCCATAGTGATTAATGTAGCACCGCCTAATTGCGGTGCTTTTTTTTACCTTGCGATCGCGAATTACTGATCCAGTTCGACCATCTCTTTCACGTCGGTACGGTTGATCTGCTGTTTGTTGCCATTAGCGTCTTTATAAGAAATCATACCGGTTTCATCATCCGTCATCGGCTTACCATCAGATACAATGGTACGTCCGTCGTTGGTGTGCATCACATAGTTCGAACCGGAGCAGGCGCTAAGGGCAAAAGTCAGCATACAGGCAGAGATAATGGCGGCAGTCTTTTTCATTTTCTTCTCCTTAAAGCGATTACTAAATCTTAATAATATTGATTAACAGGCTAAAATTAACGCCTAACACTATTCAGCATATGTTACTGACGCGGCTTCGACAGGATATCCAGACAATTCCGATGGTTAGCACTCACCTTGTATCAAAGTGAATTTTGCGTCACGATCGGCGAATCAAGCCGAGGAGTCTCATGAACGTTTTTAATCCCGCGCAATTTCGCGCCCAGTTTCCCGCGCTACAGGATGCGGGCGTTTATCTCGATAGTGCAGCGACCGCACTCAAACCCGAAGCTGTGGTTGAAGCAACCCGGCAGTTCTATAGCCTGAGCGCCGGAAACGTCCATCGCAGCCAGTTTGCCGAAGCCCAACGTCTGACCGCACGTTATGAAGCTGCTCGGGAAAAAGTAGCGCAATTGCTAAATGCACCGGATGATAAAACTATCGTCTGGACGCGCGGCACCACCGAATCCATCAACATGGTGGCACAATGCTATGCCCGTCCGCGTCTGCAACCGGGCGATGAGATTATTGTCAGCGTGGCAGAGCATCACGCTAACCTCGTTCCCTGGCTAATGGTTGCCCAACAAACCGGAGCCAAAGTGGTGAAACTGCCGCTTAATGCGCAGCGGTTGCCGGATGTCGATTTATTGCCGGAGTTAATTACTCCCCGTAGTCGAATTCTGGCGTTGGGCCAGATGTCGAACGTCACTGGCGGTTGCCCGGATCTGGCGCGAGCGATTACCTTTGCTCATTCAGCCGGGATGGTGGTGATGGTTGATGGTGCTCAGGGCGCAGTGCATTTCCCTGCCGATGTTCAGCAACTGGATATCGATTTCTATGCTTTCTCTGGTCACAAACTGTATGGCCCGACGGGTATCGGCGTGCTTTACGGCAAACCAGAACTGCTGGAAGCGATGTCGCCCTGGCTGGGTGGCGGCAAAATGATTCACGAAGTGAGTTTTGACGGCTTCACTACTCAATCCGCGCCGTGGAAACTGGAAGCCGGAACGCCAAATGTCGCTGGTGTCATAGGATTAAGCGCAGCGCTGGAATGGCTGGCAGATTACGATATCGACCAGGCAGAAAGCTGGAGCCGTAGCCTGGCGACGCTTGCAGAAGACGCTCTGGCAAAACGTCCAGGCTTTCGTTCATTCCGCTGTCAGGACTCCAGCCTGCTGGCCTTTGATTTCGCGGGTGTTCATCACAGCGATATGGTGACGCTACTGGCGGAATATGGTATTGCACTGCGCGCCGGGCAGCACTGTGCTCAACCGCTGTTGGCAGAATTAGGCGTAACCGGCACTCTGCGCGCCTCTTTTGCGCCATATAATACAAAGAGTGATGTGGATGCGCTGGTGAATGCCGTTGACCGCGCGCTGGAATTATTGGTGGATTAATGACGAACCCGCAATTCGCCGGACATCCGTTCGGCACAACCGTTACCGTAGAGACGTTACGCGATACTTTCGCGCCATTGACGCAATGGGAAGACAAATATCGCCAGCTGATTATGTTGGGGAAACAGCTTCCTGCGTTGCCAGACGAATTAAAAGCACAGGCCAAAGAAATTGCCGGATGTGAAAACCGCGTCTGGCTTGGATATAACGTCGCAGAAAACGGCAGGATGCATTTCTTTGGTGATAGTGAAGGACGCATTGTGCGCGGTCTGCTGGCCGTATTGCTGACTGCCGTTGAGGGCAAAACTGCCGCCGAGTTAAAAGCACTGTCGCCGCTGGCATTGTTTGATGAGCTGGGATTGCGTGCGCAACTTAGCGCCTCTCGCAGTCAGGGATTGAATGCGTTAAGCGAGGCAATTCTCGCCGCGGCGAAGCAAGCTTGATGTTACACAGATACTGGTCGGATAAGACACACCAGACGTCGCATCCGACCTAATGTTTACCCCTGACGCGCCGCTTTCGCCATCATCTTCTTCAGCGCATGAGAAACCGCAACAAACCCAAAGGTGGCGGTTACCATTGTCGCGGCGCCAAATCCAGATGCGCAATCCATCCGCTTTGGCCCTTCCGCCGTGGCTTTCATTGCACAGACCGTGCCGTCTGACTGCGGGTACACCAGTGCTTCGGTAGAGAACACGCAATCCACGCCGAGCTTACCTTTACTGTTTTTCACCACGCCGAAATCGCTTTTCAGGCGCTCGCGCAGCTTCGCCGCCAGCGGATCCTGAATCGTTTTCGCCAGATCGGTAACCTGAATCTGCGTCGGATCAATCTGCCCACCAGCGCCACCGGTCGTGACTAGCGGGATTTTATTGCGCCGACAATAAGCTATCAGCGCCGCTTTGGGTCGCACGCTATCAATGGCATCAATTACATACGAATAACCTGCACTCATGTATTGCGCTACGTTATCCGGCGTCACGAAGTCATCTACTACTGTTACACGGCACTCAGGGTTAATCTGGCGAATGCGCTCCGCCATCACTTCCGCTTTTGCCAGCCCGACGTTATCGCGCAGCGCGTGAATTTGCCGATTGGTATTAGTGACACACACATCATCCATATCGATAAGCGTGATTGCGCCAATCCCCGTGCGCGCCAGCGCTTCCGCCGCCCAGGAACCGACACCACCGATACCCACCACACAAATATGCGCATCAGCGAACAGTTGCAACGCTTTTTCACCATACAGACGCGCAGTGCCACCAAAACGCTGACGCCATGCATCACTAATTACAACAGACATAGCACCTCAGAATTAAAAAGGGCGAGGTTATCCCTCACCCTAAACGCATAAATGCCTGATGCGCTACGCTTATCAGGCCTACATAACTCCTACAATATATTGAATTTGCATGATTTGTAGGCCGGATAAGGTGTTCACGCCGCCTCCGGCATGAACAACGCGCACTTAGTTAATAATCAGGATGTGAGGTTATCCCTCACCCTGCCTTATCCGTAAAAACGGCATAAAGAATAACACATCAACCACTAAAGACGTTACCTGCGCCCGGGGCCGTTTTCAGCACCCAAACACGTCCATAGTGATTATACCAACCTGCGCGGTGTCCGGCTTCCGGCCCGATTCCTTGATAGATATCGAAGTGTTGGCCTTTGATTGCACCACCAACATCTAACGCCACCATCAGACGCAGTTCGTACTGACCATTAAATTTGCCGTTATTATCCAGCAGCGGCACTTCTGCCAGCAAGGTTGTACCTGGCGGGATAATGGAACGATCAGAGGCAACTGAAGCGCGACCAACCAGCGGCACCGCACTTGCCCCTTTCACCGGTGCAAAAGACTGCGGTTTAAAGAAGACGAAAGACGGGTTCTGTTCCAGCAGCTCGCGAACTTCGGCTTCACTGTGTGTTTCGCCCCAGTGACGAATCGCCTGCATCGACATATCTTCTTTTTTCACTTCGCCACGGTCGATCAACACCTTGCCAATACTGCGATAGGCATGACCGTTTTTCCCTGCATAGCTGAAAAAGTTAAGCGGACTGCCATCACCAAAATCAATATACCCGCTACCCTGCACATCCATAATGAAGTTATCCATCAGAGAGTTGCTGTAAGCGAGGATATATTTATCACTCAATGCTCCCGCGTAGATCTCCGCGCGAGACGGCAAACGCCCACGTTTTGGCGGCATTCGATAAATAGGATACTGGAACTCGCCCTGACGAGTATGGCGCGCCTGAATCACCGGCGTGTAATAGCCCGTAAACTGCACGTTACCGTAATTATCCGCACCTTCCATCTGCCAGGCGTCAATGCCGAACTGGCGCATATTGCGGGTATCACCGCCTGCACGCAGCCACTCCTGCACGGCGTTATAAACGCTACTCTGATTGCCATACAGACGCGGCGACGCGTTGCGGATATGGTTAATTTGTTCGGCAAAATCACCGGCGTTAATCGGCGCGCCAACAGCATCTGGTTGGTTCACCAGAGAGAAAGGCTGGGTAAATTTCCCGTCTTTATATTGCTGTCCGCGATCGGTTGGTTTGGAGGAGCAGGCGGCCAGTATCGTCACAACCGCGCCCATAAGAAGGTACTTTACCCAACGTCCTTTCATTGTTCTCTTCTTCAGGTTAAAAAATAAGGCGTTAATGAAGATAACAAACCGTCGCCTTTAATGAAATCCGTAGTGTTCCCCGATGCAAATTTTGTACAAAAAATAGACTTCAATGCTTTGTTTTTGTTCAAAATCATACCAAATCCGTGATCAGAGTAAAAAAAAGGTTGCATGAAAACGCGAGCGGAGTATAGTGCGCATCCACGGACGCGGGGTGGAGCAGCCTG